>JAYGDV010000019.1:0-2032 GCA_046582735.1 Planctomycetota bacterium | reverse complement strand
GGTCCTCATCCGATTGCAGGGGGTAGGGCATGATGAGGTCGTTGCGGAACTTGCCGAGGAAGAGCTCGCCGACGAAGCTGGGGTGTTGCCAGGTCTGTTCACGGGCAGCTTCGGCGACCTCGAGCGCCTGGCGTTTGCCCTCTGACATCCCGGAGGTGTCGATCTGAAGCTCGGTTTCCTGTTCGCTGCCGGAGGGTTTATCGTGCATCAACTGCCTCTTTGATGAATGACGACCAGTGTTCAAGAAGGATTCAACCCCGCCAGCCCGAAAGCAGTCTATCTTCTTTTACCCTCTTTCCATTACATTGTTAGCAGGAGTACTGGAACTTCGGGTCCGGATATTCTAACTTTTCAGCAAAGGCGGTCTATTGCCTGGTGGAATTATAAGGCCGCACGAGGAAAAAATCCCGTCGATGGGAGAATGCATGTTCCCTAGGAGCGTGAAGAGACGTTTATTTGCAGGGTTTTGCGCCCTTGCCCTGGTGGTTCTGCTGGTGTTGCCGCGGCAGTCTCGCGGCTATATCGAGGTTCCAATGAGCCTCGGGTACATCATCCAGCAGTCTGTCAACATTGTCTCCATGGAGGTTGAGAAGGTTGACACCCAGCGCAACATCATTCACTTCCGCAAGGTGAAGGACCTGAAGGGTGTTCATCCCAGCGAGCGGATCGTTCAGAACATTGCCCAGAAGGGTTTCCATCCCCGGGAATGGCAGACAATCATGGCCTGGGCCAAGCCGGGCAGGAAGGCGCTGTTTTTTCACAACGGCCGGGCCAGCGAGACCTGCATCGACACCTACTGGTACCAGTGCTACGGCTCTGGGGAAAACTGGCGCATGTCTCACGCCGAGCCCTATCTTCTGCGCAGCTTCGCGGGGCGGCCTGAGAGGCTGCAGAAGATCGTCGAGGTGGTCGATTCCGGTGACGAGGGCGTTGCTCCCTGCATGGTTGATTCCGACAAGGAAGAGCTCCAGCTGCGCACCGCCCGTATCCAGCGGCTCCGCGTCGGCTACGAAAGGCTCGATTACGATCCCGAGCGGGATTTTGTCGGCTGGGGATCCGGTGAGCTCGAGGATCTTCCTGACATGGCAGGCTTTACCCACATCGCCCCGCTTCCGCGTGTCGATCCCGGCGCGGTGGGGGTCTCGCTCGCTGATTACGATGGCGATGGCAAGATTGACATCTGTCTTTTCGGAGACGGCAAGGTCAGCCTGGTGCGCAACGAGGGGCAGGGCTTCAGCGAGATCGATCTTCCCTTCTCCACTCCTGCACGGTCCGCCGCCTGGGCTGACTACGATGGAGATGGCCGCAGGGACCTGCTGCTGGCGACACCCTCCGGGCCGAGGCTGCTGGCCTCTGGTGCCAAGGCGGATTCCTTTCGCGATGACAGTCGCTTCCTGCCGCAGCAGCCGGCCTGGAACCTGACCTGTGCAGCCTGGGTTGATGTGAACCGTGACAGCTGGCCGGACATCCTGCTGGCCAATGGCTTTTACGGCCTTCGGCTGCTGCTCAACACGCCTGCGGAGCAGGGCCTTCGTCGTTTCAGCGATGGAGGCAAGGTGGATGTGCCGCTGGAGATGCTGGAGGCGGCCGGACCCCGGCTGGGCAAGGGGGACCACCTGGTGGTTACGGACGTTAACTCCGATGGGATCCAGGATGTGCTCTACTGTGCCGGGCGCGGGATCCTGCTGCGGGGGCGTGCGGGTGGCTTTGATGCAGATGCCGGCACCGGTATTGATTTTCTTTCCGGCGGAGTCGGTCCGGCGTTCGGGGATTTTGACTCCGATGGTGACCCCGACCTCTTTGTTCCCTCAGGCAGCTTCGGGCGTCTGCTGGAAAATGATGGGAATGGGCGTTTTCACGATGTGACCACGCGAAAGGTCGAGGTCCTCGAGGATGGCCGGGGCAGGGCGACCTGCGCCGCCTGGGGCGATTTTAACTGCGATGGGCATCTTGACCTCATGGTTTCCATCAGCGGCGGCTTCAACCGCGTCCTTATCAACCGTGGCGATGGCAGGTTGAGTGACCACACCCT
>JAYGDV010000059.1:0-8823 GCA_046582735.1 Planctomycetota bacterium | reverse complement strand
TTTGTTCAAGCCGTAAAGGCAGAGGAGTGAAGAGATGAACAAGGCGGGTATCATCGATGCTGTTGCGAAGTCATTGGACTGCAGCAAAAGCCAGGCGGATATTTACGTAAACACAATCCTTGAGACGATTAAGGAGGGTGTTCGGGATACTGGGAAGGTCCAGTTAATGGGTTTTGGGACCTTTGAAGCGAGGCAGACCAAGGCCCGCGAAGGTCGAAATCCACGTACTGGCGAGCCGATGATGATCGCGGCTTCCACCCGGTGCGCCTTCAAGGTGGGCAAGCAGTTCAAGGAGATGCTTTGTGCTAAAACTCCTGAACCTGAGGCCGTGGTTGAAGAAACCCCGACCCTGGAAGCCCCGGTAACAGCGGCACCGGCGATGGAAACGCCGACGCTGGAACCCGCTCAACCGGAGGTGGCTGAGACGGCAGAGGTAGCGGAGACCGAGGAAGTGGCCGAGCCGACCACTTCACAGTGGTCTTATACCGACTGAGTTTCAGCCCATCGAGGTTTACAGCATCGACTGTGGATCGACATCGATGGACAGGTTAACTCCTCTTCGGGGCTTGAGCCTGTCTTCGACTCTTTCCAGCAGTCGCTGGTTGACGGCGCTCGTAGGAGATTTGATCAAAATCTGAATACGGAACTTGCCCTGGAGTTTGTTCAGTGGGGCGGGTGCCGGACCGAGAATCCTGGGGCGGGAAGCGAGAGCTCCCGCCCCAGTTTTTTTCAGTTCGGAAAGAGAGCCGGAGCCTTCCGGCCGCCGGGCAGGTGAGCTGGCCTGCCGGAGGATCTCCCCGATCCTGGCAGCTTCTTTTTCGACGGAGTCTTCATTTTTCCCGCTCAGCAGGATCTTCACCAGGCGGCCGAAGGGTGGGTAGCCCAGCGCCTTGCGGTTTTCAAGTTCCAGCCTGCAGAATTCTTCGTGGTCTCCGCTGGCGGCACAGCGCACGGCGTTGTGTTCCGCGGAGAAGGTCTGGATGATGGCAAGCCCCTCGTGTTCTCCCCTGCCGGCTCGCCCGGCGACCTGGGTCAGGAGCTGCCAGGTTCGTTCGGACGCCCTGAAATCGGGAAAGTGGAGGCCGGTATCGGCCAGGAGGATACCCACCAGGTTGACTCCCGGGAAATCGTGTCCCTTGGCCACCATCTGGGTGCCGACGAGGATGTCGTAATCACCGCGGGCAAAGGACGCGAGGGAATTTTTGAGATTCTGATGATTGCGTACCGTGTCGCGGTCGAGCCGGAGGACCCTTGCCTCGGGGAAGCGTCTTGAAATCTCCGCGACCACCTTCTCTGTTCCAACACCGCTGTGCCTGATCTCCCTGGAGCTGCAATCGGGACAGGCTTTGGGGACCATCTGTTTCAGGTCGCAGTAGTGGCATCTCAGTACGTTCTCTCCGTGGTGGAAGGTCAGGCTGACATCGCATTCATCGCAATTGACCACGTACCCGCATTCAAGGCAATGCAGGTAGGTGGTGAATCCCCGGCGATTGAGATAGAGGATGCTCTGGGTTCCTCTTTTCAGCTCCCGGTGCATCATCCGGTCCAGGTCTGGAGAGATCAGTCCTCTGCCGCTGGGACTGTAAAAACGCCCGTCGAGGTCGACAACGTGGACCCGGGGAAGGCCGTGTACCGTGGCTCGGCGGGGGAGCTCCAGCAGTCCGTACTTGCCCGTGCTGGCATTATAAAGGGATTCGAGAGATGGTGTGGCTGTCCCGAGGATCACGGTCGCCTCGAGCAGTTTGCCGCGCATGACCGCCACGTCCCGGGCATGGTAGCGCGGCGAGGTGTCCTGCTTGTAGCTCGACTCATGTTCTTCGTCGACGATGATCAGGCCCAGGTCCGGCAGCGGAGCAAAAATAGCTGAGCGGGCCCCGATGACGAGGTCGGCCTTCGCCTCCTGGATATCGCGCCACTGGCTTGTTCGCTCATTCGGAGTCAACATGCTGTGCAGCACGGCGACCTTTTTTCCCGGCAGCCCCTGCTTGAACCTGAGAACAGCCTGCGGGGTCAGGGAGATCTCCGGTACGAGGACCAGGCCTCGTTTTCCCCGTTCGAGGACCCTGCGGATGGCCCTGAGGTAGACCTCTGTTTTCCCGCTGCCCGAGACTCCCTTCAGCAGCCAGGTCGTGAACTCTGCCTGGTCAATGCAGGGCTCGATGGCCGCCAGCGCGGCGGCCTGGTCGGGATTGAGCTCAGGCTCTTTGCGGGGCTCCATCCTGGCGGTTTCGGTTGCGTAGGGATCGAGACGCCTGACCCGGGTTTTCTCTTTCACCCAGCCCTGTTTTTCAAGCCGGCGGAGGCTTGCAGCGGTGGCCCCGGATTCCTTGAGCAGGGCGCTGCGTTCAACACCCAGGTCCAGCCCATCTTTTTCTACCAGTGTTTTCAGGATGCGCGCCTGTGCCGCGGCCCGCCGCTCGATCCTTCCGGCCTCGGCAAGCAGCTCATCGGAACTCTTCAGGGCGAAGATCTCCCTGGTCGTCTGTTCCTTCGCCTTTCCCTTTCGGATCGCCGGCGGCAGGGCTGCCTCCAGGACCTCTCCCCAGCTGACGCGGTAATAGGAAGAGATCCACCTGGTGAGCTCGAGCAGGTGCTCGTCAAAGCGGCAGCCCGGATGCAGGATGCTCTGGATCGGCTTGAGCTCAGGTACCTCGCTCTCGCGGGGAAAGCCTACGCAGACACCCGTCGTCGTTCGATGCCCGAAGGGAACGAGCACCCGGTGTCCCCGGAGCAGGTCTGTTCCCAGGTCTCCCGGTACGCTGTAGTGAAAGGAGCGAAGCAGGGGGGCGTTGACCACCACCTCGGCAATCTTCGAAACCATCAACCGTTCCTCTCGGGCTGTGCGGAGCCGCCGTTTTTTTCGAGGATCTGCATGTAGTAGTCCTCGTAGCGGCCGACGATTTCTTCGGGATCAAACAGGGTCTTCGCTCTCTGGCGTGCAGCCGCTGAGAAGGCCGCGGCCTTGCCGTCCTCCGTCAGGATCTCGGCGGCTCTATCGGCCATGGCTGCGACATCTGAAACCTCGCAGAGATGTCCGCAGACGCCATCTTCGACCACCTCCGGCAGGCCACCGGTTCTGCTGGCGACAACGGGGACGCCGCAGGCCATCGCCTCCAGGGCTGCCAGGCCGAAGCTTTCGTATTCGCTCGGCAAGAGGAAGAGGTCGAGCTGGGAAAGCACCTCGGGCACCTTGTCCACCGGCCCGAGGAAGGTTACGTGTTCCTTGATTCCCAGCTCCGCCGCCAGGTTGCGGGCCGGTTCGAGGTCGACGCCCTCGCCGATCATGACCAGGTGGGCAGGGAGATTTCGATGCAGAAGCTGGAAGGTCCTGATGACGTCGAGTACCCGCTTGACCGGCCGGAAGTTGGAGAGGTGCCCGATGAGGAACTCTCCGGGACGGGTATAGGCCGAGCGCTTCGCTTCCGAGCGCAGGGTGGGATTGAATTTTTCGGAGTCGACGAAATTGGGGACGACCTCGACCGCCTTGCGGGTGCTGAAGCGCTGCAGGGTTTCCCCTGCGAGCTGGTCGCTTACCGCGGTGATTCCGTCGGAGTGGTCGAGACTGAAGCGGGTGATCTCAAAGAAGGAGCTGTCGAGCCCGACGAGGGTGATGTCAGTTCCGTGCAGCGTGGTGATCGTCACCGGTCTCTGCTCCGGCTCCAGCATCTGGGTGCAGAGGTAGGCTGCGATGGCGTGGGGTATTGCGTAGTGGACATGGAGGATGTCGAGCGAGCGCTCCCTGCAGACCTGCGCCAGCTTGGTGGCGAGCGCGAGAGTGTAAGGCGGATATTTGAACAGTGGGTAGGAGGTGACCTCGACCTCGTGGAAGAAGGTATTGGGGTGGGCGTTGGGGACCCGGAAAGGAAGCGAGTGGCTGAAGAAATGGACCTGGTGCCCCCTGGCGGCAAGCTCCAGCCCGAGCTCCGAGGCGACGACCCCGCTCCCACCGTAGGCCGGGTGGCAGACGATGCCGACTTTCAGCTCTCTTCGTGCAGGGTTTTCCATGGAACAACCGAGTATTGCTGGACGGGATCTGAGACAGGTACCGGCATCGCGCTGGTGAAGGCCTCACCATAGCTAGCCCCGATCATGAAGCCGTAGTGGCGCAGGCTGCCATCGACCCAGTCATTGAATTCCGGGTGGGAAATCCGGGTCTGTGGCTCGTCGCTTTCCGGCTGGTGAAACTGGGAACTGTAGCAGTCGATGGCTTTCTTCCTGGCGGGGTAGACCTCGCTGATGTCGACAACAAGAGACGGGATGCCCGGCCTGGTGCCCATCGTGTGCAGCAGGGTGTTGGGGCGCCAGGGCTCGTGCTCCGGCAGGTATTTCGCTATGCCGCTGAGATAGAAGCTCCTGTCAAGGACAGCGGCTACGGCCATATGGTCTGGATGATGGTCGGAGAGCGCCGGGGCGATGACGACTTTCGGGCGCATGATACGGATGAGCCGGACGACCTCCTTGCGGTACTCCTCACAGTCTTCGAGGTGGCCATCGGGCAGGGAGAGATTGATACGGCAGCTCAGCCCCAGCAGCCGTGCTGCGGCCTCCGCCTCCACGGCACGTTCTTCGGGGGTGCCCCGGGTTGCGAGTTCTCCACGGCTGAAGTCGACCACGCCCGCGCTCGAGCCCCTTGCCACTGCCAGGGTGAGGGTGCCGCCGCATTGCAGCTCGGCATCATCCGGATGCGCCATGAAGGCGACGATGTCGCATTGGGTAGGCTGGTTCAGGTCAGAGTCATCAGGCATTGTGTCGCGCTCCCGGAGCCGGGGTGTCCTCGCAGTTCCTGCAAGACCGTAGCATAAAGCAACGCCAGCCGAATTCAACATGGGGAAGGGGGTGGGAGCAGAAGCTTCTCAGGGTTTGAAGTGGACGAGGCGATGGGAAATGGAGAACGGATCGGCGCTGATTTTCTCCAGCAGGTTCTCGATCCAGCCGGTTCCATGGTCTGCGATGAGGTGGAGGTAGCCCCAGTGGCGCTCCTGGAGGGTGCCGCCTGGAAGTACCTGCTGCCAGAGAGTGGTCGCGTTTTTCCAGCTGGGAGTATCGCTGCGTGCCTGGAGCTTACGGATCCGGTCCTCGAGTCGCCCAAGGGCTCCCTGCGCTTTCTTGATTCCTTTTTCCAGGCTCCTGGAGCCGGGGTTTTCTTTCGCGAGGCTGCTGCCTACGGCTTCAAGCCGTTCGTGGATCTTGCGCAGCTCTTTGAGTTCAGCCCTGTCAGCCCCGGTTTTTACGAGGTCTTCAGCACATTGTGCCGCTGCGAGGCGATCAGCATCGATGTTCAGTTCGCCCCAGGCTCTGGAGCTTTCTCCAGCCAGGATAGTGGCCTGTAAACGCAGGAGGATGCGCGGCATTGGAATACCCAGCCACTGGCTGAGTTGTCCGAGTTGCGCGTAGTATCCCACCTCGGCGGGACCGCCGATTGTCGCTACCGATGGCAGCAGGTAGTCCTGGATGATGGGCCGCAGCAGAGCGCCGGCGGAAAATTTTTCCGGGTTTTTCTCCAGTAGATCGAGAAGTTCCTGCCTGTCGAGCTCGGGGCCGCCTCCATCCACGCAGAGACCGTTTTCCGATGGGGTGAGGTGATCCCTGTTTCCCTCTCTCAGCAGGAAGAGCGGAAACCTCGAGGAGACGAAGGGCTTCAGGCCGGTGGCTTCGAGTTCCTTTGCACTGCTCTCGATTTGCGTGATCATTTCGGCAGGGTTTTCGAGGCAACGGCGCAGGAGAGGCCTGGCGAGAGGTCGAAGTTTCTCCGGGTCGATGAATACCAGGCCGTGGCTTCCCAGCAGTTTCGCCAGTAACGCGGCGAAGCCTGAGGCAACGTTGCGGCCGTGGTACTGGCCGGCAAGCTCCTCCACGGCATCGGAGTACTTGCAAGCTCCGATGCTGGCGATGAATTCTGTAAGCACTTTTTCGCATTGCGAATCGATGGGCAGCTTGCTCAGCGGAACACGGCCTACTTCATGCGGCAGGCTGAAGGCGGCGTCCTCACCGCCGATGGAAAATCTCGCGGTGCGCACTTCGTCGATATCATGATCTTCGCCCGCTACCCAGAAGACAGGCACACAGGGGGTGCCGTAGCTCTCTTCAATCCACCGGGCCAGGGAAATCGCGGTGAGAGCCTTGTAGAGAACATAGAGAGGGCCGCCGAGAAAGCCAGGTTGCTGTCCTGTTACGACACAAAGGGTCTCATCAAGGCGCAGCCGTTCGATGCCTGCCGCAGCCTGCGGCAGGCATGGCAGGTTCCAGTCCGCGTAGGTGTTCTTCACCGCAGCGACCAGGCCTTCCCGGTCGGGAAGCCGGGCATTCGCTCGTGCCAGGCACTCAGCCTCCCCGATGGTCTTCAGCGACATTTCCTGTCGCGCGAGTATGAACCAGCGGTCTCTATCCAGCGGGCGGTATTGGGAGCGCTCAAACCATTGGTACGGCAGGTCATGAATATCGACAGTGGAGCTCATGAGCGCACCCCGCAAAGAACCAGTCGAGGACTGTCGCTGGTGAAGGACCTGCCTTCGAAGTCTCCGCAAACCTGCTCGACCTTCAAATCCCGCTCGGCAAGGATGGAGATGATCTCATCTTCGAGGTAAACCCTCACCGACTCCATGTACTGGCTTTCGCGGCCGGTTGTTCTGTCCAGCAACCGGATGCGTTTTTCCACCCGGTGGTTTTCCTGTGAGAACCAGCGCTCCTCGGCGATCTCGAAGGAGCCTTCTTCACGCAGGGTGCTGGGGTCGGGGGTCGTTACGCCGTGGGGGTTCATGAGGTCGATGAGAAAACGCCCCCCGGGACGCAGAACCCGGGCGATCTCTTCGATAACGGCCAGGTTGTCGTTTTCTTCCTGGAAATAGCCGAAGCTGGTGAAGAAATTCACCAGGACGGAGAATCCTTCCGTTCCTCCCGCGAAGGGCAGTTTTCGCATATCGGCGCGCAGGAGTGGCCCGCTCCCGCGGGCGAGCGCTTCTTTTAAAAGGGGCAGGGAAAGATCGACTCCAACCGCCCGGATGTTTCTCCTCGCCAGCGCCTCGAGATGCCTTCCATGGCCGCAGCAGAGATCGAGGACCGTGTCGTGGGGGCGGATCTTCAATTGTTCTTCCGCAAAGGCCGCCTGCACCTCGGCCTCCGCGTCATCACGCGCGGCGTAGAGAGTCCTGTAGTCTTCGTTAAAGTGCTGGCGGTACCAGGTGGAGTCGGTTTCTCGCATGGGTGCATTCTACCCGCCGCCACCCCCGCAGCCATCGACATTGGCAGAAGCTTCCGGGTTTGCCTGAAGTCTCTTGACCATCCTTGAATATTGAAGTAACAGATATCTTTCAACAGGCAATATTCGCAGGAAGAGACCCAGGGTTATTCCCATGGCATTGAGCATCAACGTTCCCGACAAGATTCTTGCCGGGCTTAACCAGTCCTATACGATCACGAGCGACAGCGGTGAACCATCCGGGAGCGTTTCGGTTGCCGGGACTGAGCTTGCGCACAGGATCGTCCCCCTTGGTCCCCCCAAGGACACGGAAGAATCCGCACCTCTTGATTACAAGTACAAGGTGACCTTCCTCCTGCCGGCGGACTCCGTCGGCAGCCAGCTCGAGCTGAAATTCAGCGCTGGTGAATCAGAGGTCGAGGAAGCCCACGAGGTAATCCCGGAGTAGGCGGGGCTCCTCTGCGATGGCTCAGTTGGCCGAGACGAACTGAACCATTACTACCTTGGTGTTGTACCAGGCGCGGTAGAGAGTGCGTGCCTGTTCCGGCGGGAACTTCCTGTCGATCGTCGTCTTATCCGGTTTTGGATAGACGGTGCTCGTTCCATCCTTGTAGGTCACCAGCACAAAGGCCCGGTCCGTGGGCGGCTTCGAGCCAGGCAGGCTTGGCAGGAGGAAAAGACCTGCCTTGTCGAGCTGGTCGATCATCTGTCCGAACAGTTCAGCTGTCAGCTTGTTGGGCTGGATTGCTTCGGAAATCCTGAACTGGCGCAGGGTTCGATGCCTCCATGCGGCGTTGGATTCGATGCCCCCCTGGGGGCTTGCCTTCCTGGATTTCCCCCTGATTCCCGCTGAGACATGGAGCGAGGAAGCTCCCGCGGCCCGGTCGGAAGTAAAAATAAAGGTCTGGGGCGGCAGGATTTTTCCCGAACGGATCTTCTGCCCGGGGTCGTGAAAAAGTAAGAGTCCTTCCCTGGGTTGAGCTCCACCGCACCCGGCGCAGAGAGCTATCAGCAGGATCGACATGGGTTTCAGGGGCAGGGAGATCTTCATTCGGCTTTCCCGGTGGATTTCGGCTCCAGTCTTCAACTGCATTCAACAGGATCCGGGGAATTTTGCAATAGCCTCATCGGGTGCGGATCAGGAGTTCCGGATCGGTTTCCAGCCGGTTGCGCAGCTTCTCGGTTTCCCCGAGGAAGCGCCGGGCATCCTGTACGTAACCCGCGGTGGGCTTGAGACCTTTCTCGTACCCCCTCCAGTACCGGTTAAAGACGGACATGTGGAGCTCGCGGAGGTATTTTGCAAGCATGGAGGCGAGCGCGACACAGAGGTTTTTTTCTTCGGAGCCTTTTGCAAAGCTCACCCGGAACTCGCCGCCGTTTTTTTTCCCGCTGCCGGGGCGGGTGAGCCTGTAGGAGGAGATTTCAGGCCCCTGTTCGTCGATGTGAATGCCCCGGGGGGAGATCGATTTGAACAGGATGCGGGAGTACCTCGTGCGTCCTCCCTGGCGGTCGATCATCACGTCAACCTGCTCTTCTGGAAACTGCTTCCAGATACGCTTCAAAAGGTTGCCGACTGCCTTGAAACTGACCTTCGCCTTGTTATCGAGCTGCGAAATTCCTTTGTTGAA
>JAYGDV010000592.1:0-5527 GCA_046582735.1 Planctomycetota bacterium | reverse complement strand
CTCGGTGATCGCCTTCTGCGAGGGAGAAGAGGCAACTGCAGCTGTAGAAGCGGGGGCCCTGGAAGCCGGGGGGGAGGAGCTGGCCCAGAAAATCCTCGATGGCTGGCTCGGTTTTGATGTAGCGATCGCCCACCCGTCTATGATGCGCCATGTGGGAAAGCTTGGCCGCATCCTGGGTCCTCACTCGAAAATGCCCTCCCCGAAATCAGGTACGGTCACAGATGATGTGATCGCAGCGGTGAAGGAGTTCTGTGCTGGAAAAGTAGAGTTCCGCAATGACGACCACGGGAATATCCATGCAGTGATGGGCAAGAAGTCATTCAGCGCAGAGCAGCTTACTGAGAATATCGAGGCTTTTATCGAACATATCAACGTCCTCAAGCCTACTTCGACCAAGGGAATCTATCTGAGGAAAGCGGTGATTTCATCGACGATGAGTCCTGGAATTCCTCTTGAAGTTGCCTAATCAGGCAAATTTTCGGTATTTTTCGTAACTTCTTTCAGGTTTTGGAATAGGAAGCGTTGACTGGGGTCTGATCTTTAGTTAAAAACGGTCCTTTTCGTACCCACTCCGCAGGCAGAATCCATGGCAAGGGAACTCAAAGAAATCATAACCAGGGAGCTCGATACCCGTTTTGGGGAACTCGATGGCTATGTGCTATTTGATTATCAGGGGCTTTCTGCTGAGGATACCTACCAATTACGGTCCAACCTGCGCAGTGATGGCGTTCGAATGGACGTAGTCCATAACCGGTTGAGCAAGAGGTATTTCGGCGATCGCGACGATATTCCCGGAGAATTTGTGGACCTCTTCCAGGGGCCTACGGCCTTGCTCACATGTGAAGAGGGGCCCCTCAGGTCCTCCAAGAGCATTGCCAACTGGCTCAAGGAAAATAAAGATTCAGTAGAAATCAGAGGTGGCCTTTTCGAGGGGAAAGTTCTTTCGAAGGACGATGTCGCTGAGATGGCTAAGATTCCCGACAAGGAAACGCTGCTTTCGCAGACCGTCGGGATGTTCCTTTCTCCAGTACAGTTTTTGCCCTCGGCGGCCAAGAGCCTGGTTTCCCACCTAGCTGGGTGCGCCAAGGCACGTCACGAAGAACTTTCAGATTCTTAAAGATTTATTTACGGCTCCTTGTCTGGGAGCTTGATTCAGGAGGATAGTAAAATGGCAGACGAAGAAGCCAAAACCGAAGAAGCCGAAGCTGAAGCCCCGGAGGCTCCAGGAGAAGCTGAAGCTGAGACTGCAACCGCTACAGCGGAGAAGTCCTATGGAGAAAAGATAACTCAGATTGTCGACCTCTTTACCGGGTTGACTGTCATGGAGGTTCTTGAGCTCCAGGATGCCCTTAAGGATAAGGGTATTGAGCCTGCTGCTGCTGCTGCTGTTGTTGCCGGCCCTGCCGGTGGCGGCGATGCTGCTGCTGAAGAAAAGTCGACCTTCGACGTCGTTCTCAAGAGTGCCGGTGCCAAGAAGATCCAGGTCATCAAGGAGGTCCGCAGGATCACCAGCCTGGGACTGAAAGAGGCTAAGGCTCTTGTCGACGATGCGCCCCAGGCTGTTAAAGAGGGCGTGGCGAAGGATGAAGCAGAGCAATTGAAAGAACAACTGGAGGCGGTCGGGGCTGAAGTCGAACTGCAGTAAAGGCAGTGAGATTCCCGCAGCCGAACGTTCGTTCAGTGCTGACTGATTGAAACTCGAATCTATGTGACTGAGAGCTGATTGCTCGTTTGAGCAGGGGCTTGGTTTTGTCCCTGTTTTCCTTCCCGGCTGGGAGCTAGAAGCGGCAAGTCGTTTGTTCTCGGAGGCGTTTACGCTCTACGCCCCCCGAGACGATTCTGTTCGCGATGTGCTTCCCGCTGTTATCGGTGGAGAGAGCGGAACAACGAAGCCTTCTGCGTGAATAAGGCAGCCTGCCCGGTAAATGGCCGGGCCTGGACAGTTTATTTTTTTCGCGCGGCTGGGATTTCAGACTTCTACCTGGGAGTTTTATTGGGATGACCCTATTACCTGAAAAAGTCTTCGGAAGAACGGGAGACGCAATACCCGTTCCGGACCTCATGGAACTGCAAGTGCGGGCCTATAGCGACTTTCTCCAGGCCGGAAAGCACTATACCGACCGCGAGATGGTGGGCCTTGAAGCGATCCTGAGGGAAATTTTCCCCATTCCGAGTTACGACGGCAGCATGTCGCTGGAATATGTCGGCTACGAGCTCGGCAGCCCCCGCTACGAAGAGACCGAATGCCGGGATCTTCGCCTGACCTATGGGTTGCCATTTAAAATCAGGCTTCGCCTCGAGAAGGAAGAACCCATCGAGGAAGAGGTCTACCTCGGCGAGATTCCCAGGATGATCGGTGGGGGAGAGTTCATCATCAATGGCGCTGAGCGTGTCATCGTCAGCCAGTTGCATCGCTCTCCCGGCGTCGATTTCTCCAAGGAAGACGCCAGCAGCGATGTGCGCCTCCATTCCTGTCGCATCATACCTGAGCGCGGTAGCTGGATTGAACTCAACGTCAGCAAGAAGAAAACTCTGCAGGTAAGGATCGATCAGAGCGGAAAGTTCTCGGCGACCTGCCTGCTGCGCGCCATGGCTGAAGAGTACTCGACCGCTCCGCAGATTCTTGACCTTTTCTATAAGGTCAAGGAGGTCAAGCTCAAGGGCGAGAAGGTGTTTGATAAAATCATCGGGTCGCTCTGTGCAGAGGATATTTTCGAGGAATCCACTGGAACGATCATCGTCAATGCCTGTGAAGAGATCACCGAGACGATTGCCCACTCCATGCGTGACGACAAGGAGAAGAGGGAGGTTGGTGGGAAGCCTCGCACGATCAAGATCATCCCTGAGGCCAAGGACCTGCTGATCATCAACACCCTGAAGGATGACCTTGCCAAGAACCATGAGGATGCCCTGATCAGGATCTACCAGCGTCTTCGCCCCGGGAACCCGGCGCAGCTGACGAAGGCGAAGGAACTCTTCCACGACAAGTTCTTCAATTCGCAGAAGTACCGCCTGGGCCGGGTTGGTCGGTTCCGGATCAACCGGAAGTTCAACCAGAAGATTCCGGAAACCGAGATGACCCTCAAGCAGGAGGACCTGATCAACTCGATCTCCTATATCATTGGCTTGCGGGATGGAGAAGGTCTCATCGACGATATTGACCATCTCGGCAATCGCCGTGTCAGGACTATCGGTGAACTGGCCGGCGAGGAGTTCCGTAAGGGCTTCCTCAAGCTCAAGCGTACCGTGCAGGAACGTATGAGCCTTATGGAGAAGGATGCGCTTACCCCGCGCAGCCTGATCAACTCCAAGACGATTTCCAGTGCGATCGACTTCTTCTTCGGCCGCGGAGAACTGTCGCAGGTGGTTGACCAGACCAACCCGCTCTCCCAGCTTACCCACGAGAGGCGCCTGAGCGCCCTGGGGCCCGGTGGTCTCAACCGTAAACGCGCCGGTTTCGAGGTGAGGGATGTTCATATCTCTCACTATGGAAGAATCTGCCCGATTGAGACACCCGAAGGTACGAATATCGGGTTGATCTCTTCGCTGAGTGTTTACTCAAAGATGGATGAATATGGATTCCTCACCACTCCCTACCTGAAGGTCAGCAATGGGAAGGTCGATGGTAGCCCCAAGAGTGTGGTTTTCCTGCGTGCGGACCAGGAGGAGGACCGCTGGCTGGCTCCTGCCGATGCCAAGGTTGACAAGAAGGGCAAGCTGGTGGGGGACATGGTGCTGGCTCGCCGCAATGGACAGTTCAAGCTCATCAATACCAATGACGTGGAGTTCATCGATGTTTCTCCCCGCCAGATGGTGGGAGTGTCAGCATCCCTGATTCCCTTCCTTGAAAATGACGATGCCAACCGCGCGCTCATGGGATCGAACATGATGCGCCAGGCCGTTCCCCTGCTGAAGGTCCAGGCCCCGCTTGTCGGGACAGGGATGGAAAGCGAGGTTGCGAGGTTCTCCGGCATGGTTGTCAGAGCTCCCAATACAGGAACGATCACCCAGGTCGATGCCAACACCATCACTATTGGCAATTCTGAACCCGTTGAGCTGAGGAAGTTCCAGGGTCTCAACGAGAGAACCTGCCTGAACCAGCGTCCCGTGGTTCAGATTGGCGACAAGGTCAAGGCCGGAGAGGTCATTGCAGATGGAGCGGCTACCGAGCAGGGTGAGCTGGCTCTCGGGGCGAACATACTCGTCGCCTTCATGACATGGGATGGCTACAACTTCGAGGATGCGGTCCTGATCAGCGAGCAGCTCGTCAAGGAAGACGTCTACACTTCGATCCACCTTGATGAGTTCGAGGTGGAAATCCGCGAGACCAAGCTGGGCCGGGAAGAGTTCACCCGGGAAATCCCCAACGTTTCCGAGCGCGCGCTCAGGAATCTCGACGAGGATGGCATCGTCCGGATCGGGACGCATGTCAACCAGGGCGATATCCTGGTTGGAAAGGTCATTCCCAAATCCAAGAGCGAGCTTTCCCCCGAGGAGAAACTGCTTCATGCGATCTTCGGCCGTGCGGGCGAAGACGTTAAAAACGATTCTCTCGAGGTCACCTCCGGAATCGAGGGAGTGATCATCGGCGCGAAGCGTTTCCAGCGCAAGCATGCCAGCGATGAGAATCGCAAGGAAGACAGGGAGCAGCGCAAGGCTGCAGAAGAGGATGCCAGCAGGGACCTGACCGTAGAGATCGAAAGCTGCCTCGAGAAACTTGCTGACATCCTCGGCAAGAAGCCCACTGGAGATGACCGGCGGGTTCTCACCCCCGAGGGCCTTGTGGAGCTCGACAGCGTGTCGTCCATCAAGATGGTCCTGCGGCTTGAGAATTTCGTCAAGGGGCGGAGCCCTGATAAGGTCAAGGCCCTCAAGGCGTGCCTGCATGAGCACTTTGCCCGTATGGAGACGATCGAGGACCTGAAGACCCGCCTGGTGAATAAGTTCACCCGTGGTGATGATCTTGCCCCCGGAGTGCTTGAAATGGTCAAGGTCCTGGTGGCGACCAAGAGAAACATGTCGGTGGGCGACAAGGTTGCCGGCCGACATGGAAACAAGGGAGTGATCGCCAAGATCCTTCCCGAGGAGGACATGCCCTTCCTCGAGGATGGGAGACCTGTCAGCATGCTGCTGAATCCTCTTGGCGTTCCCTCGCGTATGAACCTCGGGCAGATCCTCGAGACGCACCTCGGCCTGGCAGCCAAGAAACTGGGCTTCCGTGCCAAGACCCCGGTTTTCGATGGTTGTACCCAGCAGCAGATCGAGGATCTGCTCGTGGAGGCTGGTTACCCCGAGGACGGAAAGCTCACTCTCTACGATGGCCGTACGGGTGAGCCTCTCGAACAGCAGGTTACGGTAGGTTACCTCTACATGCTGAAACTGCACCATCTTGTCGATGACAAGATTCACGCTCGTGCGACCGGCCCCTATTCGCTCATCACCCAGCAACCGCTGGGTGGTAAGGCCAGGTTCGGTGGCCAGCGCTTCGGCGAGATGGAGGTCTGGGCCCTGGAGGCTTATGGCGCGG
>JAYGDV010000560.1:0-2650 GCA_046582735.1 Planctomycetota bacterium | reverse complement strand
GGGGCCTTGCAGGTGACCTGCTCCAGCTGAGCAAGATGCGGATCAACCTCCTGGCCCTTGTGACGGTATTCGCCGGTTTTGCGCTCGGCTTGAGGACAACGCCCGGGGGGGCCCTGGAAGAACTCCTGTCGGCCAAACTGCTTCACGTGCTGCTGGGTTCCTTTGTGCTTGCTGCTGCCAGCAGCATTCTGAACCAGTACCTCGAGATCAAGCAGGATTCTCTCATGGAGCGAACAGCTTCGCGTCCCCTGGCTGCAGGCCGGTTCTCTCCGGCGGTGGCCAGGTTCCTGGGGGTCTTTCTTGCGCTGCTTGGCCTGGCCTATATTTTCCTCCTGGTGAACCCCCTCTGTGCCGCGGTGAGCGCGGTTACGGTCGGGGTCTATGTGTTTTTCTACACTCCGCTCAAGCGCGTCACTTCTTTTTCCCTGCTGGTGGGGGCTTTTGCCGGGGCCTTGCCGCCGGTCATTGGCCTGACGGCAGCCACAGAAGAGCTGGTTCCTTCCGGCTGGTCGATCTTCACGATCCAGTTTATCTGGCAGATTCCGCATTTCCTGGCCATCGCCTGGATGTACAGGGAAGATTACGGTCGCGCTGGCTTTCCGATGCTGACCGTTGTGGACCGGGAGGGTAAAGTCACGGCCATGCAGGTTGTCGGCTGGAGCCTGGCCCTTGTTCCTGCGAGCCTGATGCCGGCCGCTGTCTTCGGGTTTGCCGCGGGCTTCTATTTCTGGGTAGCCCTTGGCGCAAGCCTGGTGTTCCTGGCTTTTGCCGCAGGCTTCGCAATCAACCGGACCAGGGAGAGAGCCCGGAGCCTCGTCATCGTTTCGATAATCTATCTTCCGGTGATCCAGATCACCCTGGTCCTCGGCTCCTGAGAGGGTTAAATATGGCAAGCGAGATCGCGGGGGCAGAAAGGGGAACTCCGGAAGAGGTGCTCGAGGCTGAAAACGCCCGTTTTGCCATAGTGCTCCTGTTGGTCGCAGAGATCATGTTCTTTGGTGCGCTGGTGGGAATGTACATTGTTCTTCGTTTTTCCTCCGAGAATTGGAAGCCACCGTTTTTCGCAGAAACGGCGCTGGGTATTCCGCTGGCTAATACCGGGGTCCTGGTCCTTAGTGGATTTTTTATGCTCCTGGGCTCAAGAGCAGTCAGGGGGGAGGGGCGCCTTCGCCTTGTTTGCTGGCTTTGCCTGACCCTTTTATGCGGAACCATTTTTGCCGCGATCCAGTACCTCGAATTTTCCAGGTTGCTGGAAGAAGGACTGGCTCCGAAAAATATTTTCGGAACAGTTTTTTACACCATGGCAGGCCTGCATGCCCTGCACGTTGCCGGTGGAGTTCTGCTGCTGGGCTATGTCATCAGTCGTGCAATCGGTGGGAAATACCACCCGGACCGAAGAATCGGTGTCGACCTTGCGCTCTATTACTGGTTGATGGTTGTGCTGGTATGGATCTTTTTCTTCGTTATCCTCTATATCCTCTGAGAGTGCCTGGAATGGACGGAGAATGAAGATGACGCCAGATACTGTAGATACTGCACAGCAACCAGCAAAACCCCCAGAGGGCGTTCTGGGCTGGCTCAGTTGGGCTTTGCTGGCTGTTGGGATTGCCGCAATAGTGGCTTATGGCGCCACCTGGAAGCCACCTGTTGCCGACATTGAGATTGCCGACATTGAGAGTGAACCGCGACAGCTTCCACCCTTTGAGCTGACCAACCAGGAGGGCAAAAAAGTCAGCCTCGATTCCCTTCGGGGCAAAGTCTGGGTCGGGACATTCATGTTTACCAATTGTACAAATGCCTGTCCTCAAATGGCAGCTGAGCTGTTGAGAATTCAGAAGACCATACGCAATGACAGTGCCCTCGAGGGGAAGTTGCGGCTGGTTTCCTTTTCGCTCGACCCGGGCACCGATACCCAGGGGCGGCTGGCTGAATATTCCAGCCGGCAGGGTATCGATTCCAGTTGCTGGAGTTTTCTAAGGGGTGAGCGCCGGGAGATTGTCAGCCTTTGCGAAGCCGGCTTCGGACTCTCCGCCGGGGGGGCTGTCGCTGGGGCAGGGGTGACGCACAGTGACAGGTTCGTACTGGTTGATTCAGAGGGTAAGACTCGAGGTTCCTACCGTCCAAGTGACGTGGCCGGTGATCTCGGCAAACTCATCGATGCAGCGAGGGCGCTTATCGGGGAGGCCGGACCCTGATGGAATTCAGCGATCTTCCACTTGTCAATGCCTGCCTGAATGCGCTCAGCGGTGTCCTGTTGCTTGCAGGGTATGTCTCGATTCGCATGGGGAATAAGAAAGTTCATGCACGGCTGATGATTTCCGCCTTTGTTGTTTCCAGCATTTTCCTCGGGTGTTACCTGTACTATCACTACCACTTCCTGCACAAGAAGTATGAGGGGGAGGGGGCTCTGCGAACGGTCTATTTCGCGATTCTCATCAGCCACATCATCCTTGCGGCGGCCGTGGTGCCGATGGTCCTGAGGACAATCTACCTGGCCTGGAAACAGCGCTGGGAAAAACACCGCTGGTGGGGACGCCGGACGTTTCCGGTCTGGATGTACGTTTCGGTGACAGGAGTCCTTGTTTATCTCATGTTGTATTGAAGCTCATGCAAAGACGCCGAGTTGTTTACTGCTATACACTGGTTCTTC
>JAYGDV010000454.1:0-7905 GCA_046582735.1 Planctomycetota bacterium | reverse complement strand
GGCGGATCTCGATGGCGACGGAGCCCTCGACCTGATCGTCAGTTCGTACAATGAGATCCACTACCTGCTGAGCGACTGGAGCTGGGATACGACCAAGCCGGTTGATCCCCAGGAACCTCTGCTTCCTGACCACGGAATGCTCCTGCGGTTCAAGGCTGGAGACGTCAACGTCCAGCAGGGCGACGACAGGGCCTCGGTCATGTTCTATATTACCAACTCGGAGCCGGTCGACGCCATCAGCGTCATCATCGGCTACGATCCCGCAGTCGTCCAGAACCCCTCAGCTAATACGACCGGCCTTCTTCTTCGCTCTGCCGATTTTACCAACTGGCAGAACCACGAAGATGAGAATGCCATGGGCTTCCACGCGATCGTCGACTTCCTGCCCCCCTTCGACGGGAGTACCATCCCGGCGGGAACCCACACCGAGGTCGTTCGAATGATCTTTGACGTGCCGGATAACGCTCCCCCCGGAGCATCGACAATCAACTTCCCCCGTTCAGCCGGCAGCCCTCCCATTGAGAACACTGTCGTGGTTCTCGGGCAGAGCTACGATCCCCAGCTGACCTCCGGGACCATCCAGGTCACCGAGGTGCGAGCCCAGGATGAGCCCTCACCCCACCATTTCATGGTGGACTCGGTGACCGGCTCTCCCGGTGACACCGTCATGGTCCCCGTCCGTGCCTTCAGCGAACGCGAAGACATCGAGGGTTTCACGATCGCAGGACGCTATGATCCCGAGGTTCTCGAGATTCTCAGTCTCACCCTCGTCGGCAGCGATTCCTACGACATATCCCCTGACTGGGTCGGCCCGAGGATTATCCCCGAGCTGGGTTGTTTCACCCTGTCCACCCTCTTTGACGTGTTCCCTCCCTTTGAGAGCAGGTTCCTCGAGGCTGGCCAGACCTACATCCTCTTCGTAATCGAAGCGAGAATCCTCGAGGACGCCCCCACCGGGCAGACCATCCTGGAACTCGTTGACGGGCTCAGCAATCCCCCACTGGAAAACAACTTTACCCGTGGTGGAATCTCTTTCGCGCCTGAGCTACACGCCGGAGCCGTCACCGTGATCTCCGGTCCTGTCGGACCGTCGATCAACCAGGGCAAAACCGAGGATCCTGAAGCCTCGGGTTCGGTGTTCATTCGCGGAGATGTAGATGGAGACGGGCTCATCACTGAGAACGATTCGGCCTATATGATGGACTGGATCTTTGGTCTTGAGCAGGAGCCCCCATGTCTTGACGCCGCAGACCTGAACGATGACGGCTATGTCAACGTCACGGACTCCACCCAGCTTCTGAACTATATCCACACTCCCGGATCGCCTGTTCCAAGCGCTCCGTTCCCGGAGGCCGGCAGAGATCCGACCGCTGACGCTCTCGACTGTGAGAACTCCCTGGAGAACTAAGAGACTGAACTGTAGAGAAGAGACCGGGTAAGGATCAGCCGTCTGCAGGCGGCTGTTTCTTACCTTCTTCCGCGGCCGCGCCGGAGGCTTCTGCAGCCTTTTCACTGCCGGTGCCCGCGGAAGGGTCTTTTTCCTTTTCAGCCCCTGGCTTTCCGGGCTCCTTTGAGGGTGGCACGGGTGGGCCGGGAAGCACAGGTCCTGCCTTGCCAGCGCCCTCCGCCGGTTTCTCCTCTTCCTTGGGATCGGGAAGGAAGTCTTCGAACTTCTTATCCCAGCCCTCGTAGGACCATTTGCTGACCGTGTAAATCCGGCCGGCATTCCCCTCCCCCTCCAGGGTCACGTAGAATTCCTTGTCCTCCCCCTTCTCGTCCTTGATGGCATTGCCAAAAAGGATAGCCACCTGCCTGGTCTCCGCATCTGCCTTGTCCTTAACCCTGTACTTACAGACGGCCTTGAGCTGGGGCTTGTCGAGGCCATAGGCCGAGAGCTCCTTGGGCTCAGCTACATCCTCGATCCGCAGGCTGCGCCCCTTGTCAACGAGGCTCTTTGCCGCCCATTCCTTGTCAGTGTCGACCCTGTGGGTCTTGCTTCCGGTGGTAGCGACGAAATACTCCACTGTTTTCGTCTCGGGCTCCTTTTTCTCGCCCTCTTCTTTCTTCTCCTCTTTGCCGGCTTCGCCGTCGGCCTTCTCCTCTGCCGGCACCACTTCGCTCTTTCGCTCCACGAGAAGATCTTCCTGCCCAGGGCGTGAGATCCGCAATTCGTAGACCTCGTCTTCGGCCACCAGGGCAAAGACCTCCTTCTCGAGATAGTTCTTGTTCTCGATCTTACTCCAGAGCTTGGCATCGCTTCGCAACTTGCTGGAGACCCTGTAGGTTTCAGCCTCTTTTTTAAACCGCGCATAAATCAATGTCTTGTTCAGATCCCGCGATTGCGCCGTCTTACCGATGACCAGGGAAGCCAACTCCTTATCGCCTTCAAAGAAGGTAATAAAACTCCCTCGGATATCATCGACCTCAAAACTCTTATGGTTGGCTGCCTCTTCGGCTACCTGCTCACCGCCGCTGATCTTCCCGGCACTCGCGAGAATTTCATCTGCTACCTTGGGATCCGCCTTGTAGCCGTAGGCTGATGCCACCACCCACTGCCCATCCTTTTTCTCAAGGACAACAGGCTTCGACTTGCCCTTGACAATGTTAATCCGGCTCGTTTTTGACAGGTCTGCCGCCTGGAAAGCTGCCAGGCCATCACTGGAATCCACCCGGGCTTCTCCATCCCAATAGCCCTTTTTGCCAATAACGGCAACTCCAAGAACCGCAACCAGCGCCAGGCTGATGATGATCGTCTTGTTCATCGCTACAGCTTCTCCTAAGTCGAATAATCTAATTCTTGTTTTACGTTAACCTACCGGCCCTGCAGGAAATCCCGCTCATGGGCCTCGCTGCGACTCTTTCTCAGCAGGAATCGCACCAGTCCAAAGATCCCGACAAGAATCGGAACACCGGCAAGGTTCAGGAATATAATGAATCCTGCCTTTTCTGCGCTGCCTTCCTCGAACTTTCTGTCAGTCAGGGTCTTACGGCGAATCTTCATGAGGCTGTCATTCAAAGCAAAGTTCTCGATGCAGTTGCGGAAAAACTCAGCGTTGTAGCGGTAAGCCGGCATCTGCTGCGCATTGGTGACAAAATCGTTCTTGAGCATATCGACGCTCGTAAGAAAGAGAGCCCGGCCTTTTTCACTGACCTTGACATCGGCCCTGGGGGCCGGAGCCTTCTTCTCAGCGGCCTCCGGAATTTTCCCTGCGTCTGTGGGAACAGCCGGAACTGCCGGAGCCCCGGGAACCTTGGGAGCCTCCGGAGCTTTTTCCACCTGGGCGCTGCCCGGGGCAGGAACAACTGCAGGAGCGGGCTTTTCCGCCTCCTTCGCTTCCTCCTGGGGAGCCGCTTCATCTGCGAGAGGATCAGAAGGATCAGGCAGAACATCTCCATCCCTGACCGGCGGCAATCCGGGTAGCAATCCCGGCGGCAATCCGGGAATACCCTGATGAGGGTTAGCTCCACCACCCGCCGGCGCCTTTTTCCACTCCGGAACACTCTCTCCCTGGTACTTGAATTTGAATTTTCCTTTCAGGAACGCGGCAACTGTCCTCGGCTTTATAAACTCTCCCCCTTCGGGATCGTGCCTCTCGATCAGATCTTTTCTGAGCCCTGTAATTGTAGGACCACTTGGACGGCCTCGATTGAAGGGATTGTTCATTCCGGCCAGGGGGTCGATCTTGACCGACCAGGATTGTTTCCCGCTGTTGACAAGCTTCTCGGATTGAAGTCCATCGACCTGTTCGAGCGTCATCCCCGGGGTAGCCGGGAGGGCCAGACCGGGAATCCTGTTGGTGAGACTCGATTCACTGTCGATACTGTCCCCGCTGGGAGAGACCACGAACGACACGGGCCGGGGAACCATGGCAGTCAGGTTGCCCAGCACTCTCTGGGGAACCATGATCGCTCCGGAGTCGTTAGAGCCCAGCATCCCATCCCCGAGCGTAACACCCCAGGATTTGAACAACTCGCCCAGCCCGCTGTTGAGAATCGTAATGGGAATCCCCCTCGACAGGCCAGTCTGCTGGGAGATGTCCGTCGTATAGGGAGAGACCAGGAAGATAGTGGGAATTCCCATAGAGACAGCCCGGTTGATCTCGTAGACCTGCCGGTCCTCAAGCGCATGCGGCTGGGCCACCACCAGGCATTTGACCAGCCTCGCATGGTCTCCATCTGAAAGGGTCACCTCACCGGAAGCCTCTTCTCCTATTTCCTCTTTCTCCTTACGGTCAAGATCACCCTTGATGCTCCTGGCGAGATCATCTACCGAATCGCCTTCCTTGAGGGAGATCTGCCTCACATCGACCAGCTCCTGGAGGAAATTGATCACAGCCGCGTATTCAGACGGAGGCGGCGGGGTCGGGCGGGCGGGATTCATCGGCGGTGCAGGCGGCTTGCGCGCATCAAAGAAGGCAACAACCGGCTTCCGGACCTGAGTCACCTTCACGATCCGATAGGCCAGCTCGTATTCGAGACTCTCCAGCGAACTGTGGAAAGGAATAACCTCCGCCGGACGGTCAAGATAGGAAATCTTGATGGAGCTGTATACCCGCAGCTGCTTGACCGAATTGGCTGTCCGGTCAGGAACGATGTAGGGGTTGACTCCCTCTTCCGCCATGGATTGGATCTCCTTCTGCTTGAACTCCGCCAGCAGGATCTCCTCGTAGGCCTCTTCCTTGGTCTTTTTCTTGTCGCGCGCAGCCCTCTCCTTGGCCTGGACCTCGCGGTTTCCCCTGATGTCTTCGGCACTCGGGCGCTGGCGTCCGGCCATCATCGCCTGGATATCCATGGCCGGCTCAGGCTCCTGGAGATCTTTGAGTTCCCCTGCGTTATAGAGCTCCATATACTCATCGGTAGCTTTCGCCGCAGCCCGGTCGGCAAGATCATCCGGGTTGACGATCGAATACCTGAGCTTTCCATCGGAGATCTTCCGCAACTCTTCGAACTGGTCCTCGGTGTCCCGGACGATCGTGGTCAGAAAGCTCGGCAGCTCTTCGCTGCAGTAATAGGTGATCGTCACCTTGTCTTTGAGCGCGCCGAAGATTTCCTTCGTGGCATCGGAGATCGTATAGAGCCCGTCCCGGGTGAAATCCAACTTGAGACCACTGGTCTCATCGGCGGTCTTGCTGAGGAGCCCCAGGACCACAACCAGGAGGACAAGCGTGATGATGCTGCTGAGGTAGTATTTTTTTCTGTATTGTCTGCTGTCAGCCATTGTCCAACCTATCCTTTGTACTTCCGGCCTTCAACAGCCAGGTTGTTCAGCACCAGGAAGAAAACCGTAACACTGAGGCCGTAGATCAGCCCCACCGGGTTAATAAGTCCTTTTGAAAACTCACGAAAATGAGAATCCGTTCCGAACCAACCAATGAAATTACCCAGCCCCTCCACTCCGTTGAGGAATTTAACCACGGGGGGATAGCCGATCCCCACCATCACGAGTGAAAAAGCGATAGCGATCAGGAGAGAAACAATCTGGTTACTGGAGAGCGTGGATGTCCAGGCCCCCAGGGCGATATAGACGCTGGAAATCAGCAGGGCTCCGAGGTAGGAGGTAAATATGACTCCCCACTCGATGGAAGTGATTGAGCCAATAAGGCTCAAGGGCACAACCAGGGTCAGGGCAAGACTGACGGCAATCACGAACAGGGCGGCGAGGTATTTCCCGACGACGATCTCCCAGGCCTGCAGAGGCCACGTCAACAGGAGCTCGATGGTCCCTGACCGCCTCTCCTCGCTCCACAGCCGCATGGTGACGGCCGGGATGAAGATCGACAGCACCCATGGAAACCAGAAAAAGAAGTTCCTGAGATCCGGGTTTGTCTGGGAAAAGAAGGGGAAGAACACAAAAAAGAGAAACCCCAGGATAAAGACAAACAGGATGATGAAAATGTAGGCGATCGGCGAGTTGAAATAGGCCGCCACCTCGCGCCGGAATATTGTGGATATATTTCTCATGTTTCTCAGACTCCCTTTTCTGCCGGGGCATCGTCTTCAGGCGCTTCTGAGACAGCCTCAACGGCCTCTGCTTGCGCAGCAGTCCCACTCTCTGAAGGCTGTTCGCCCTTCTCTGCGACTCCGTTGCCCGAAGCGTCCCGGGGGGCGCTGCTGTCCTTGGTCAACTCAAGGTAGACCTCTTCCAGGCTGTGCTCATCGGGTGAAAGAGTCGAGAGGGTCCAGCCGTTATCTGCAACTGTCTTGAAGACTCCCTGGCCGATCTCCCCCCCTGAACCGGCCAGCAACCGGAACTCGGTATCCGATCCGCCGCCACTGATGGTTTCTACAGAGTTGACTCCACCGACTTTTTCAAGAGCAGCCGCAACCTCTTGCGCAGGCCCCTGGATCCTCGCCCTGAAACCTGACCGGTCACTGAGAGAGCGTTGCATATTCTGAGGGGTATCATCTGCCACGATCCGCCCATCCTTGATAATCATGATCCGGGTACCGATCGCCGAGATCTCCTGGAGGATGTGGCTGGATAAAATAATCAGCTTTTCTTCTCCGAGCTTCCTGATCATCTCGCGGATCTCGATGATCTGGTGGGGATCGAGGCCACTTGTAGGCTCATCCATGATCAGGATGCCGGGATCATGCACGAGTGCCTGGGCGATTCCAACACGCTGCTTGTAGCCCTTGGAGAGGTGCACAATGTTCTTGTACAGAAAACGGCGGAGATTGAGCATCTCGACTACCCGGTCAACCGCGGATCTCGCCTCGGAGCCTGACAATTGCCGCGCCTTGGCGACAAACTGCAGGTACTCGAGGACCTGCATATCCATATAAAGCGGAGTGCTTTCCGGCAGGTAACCGATAGCCCTCCTGACCTCCATGGGATTTTTCAAGGCGTCTACGTCATTGACATAGACGCTGCCTGAATCTGCCACCACGTAGGAAGTGATAATCTTCAGGGTGGTCGATTTCCCGGCACCATTGGGGCCGAGAAATCCGAGGATCTCACCCTTGCCAACCTCGAAGCTGACGTCGTTGACGGCAACCGTCGCCCCGTAGGTCTTGGTAATGTTCTGAACCTTAATCATGCGCAAACTCCACTGCGTACCCCTGCTTTACGGAGGGCTCTGCCCCCTTGTTCCGGTAGTTGGTGCAAGCCGATTATTACAACAAAAACGGGAGCAGATTTCGAGTGCCTATTTACCCTGAAAAACCACCCGGAAGAAAATTATGAAAGTGCTCAACCTGCAGGCATAAAATGCCTTACGACCGCCTCCAGGGCTACGAAAGCCCCCTTCAGCCGCTACAGACCCGCGCGCTGAGGAGAATGTCGGGCCCCAGGGACTCCTGCCGCAGGCCTGAAAGCTGAAGCGAATCTGCCAATTTTTTAAAACCATCGCCTTCCACCGGCGAAAGAGCCCGGTCGCCACCGAGAATCCTGGGAGCGATAAAAGCCGCGATCTCGTGCACCAGGGAGCCCCTTGCAAAGCTCCCGGCCAGCCCCGCTCCGCCTTCAACCAGCACTTGAGAAACCCCCATCGCCGACAATTCCTTGAGCAGCCGGTCAAGGTCGAGCCGGCCGGCTCGCTGCGGCACCAGCAGGATCTCCACCCCCCTGCGCTTCAGCTCTCCCAGGCGCCTGGAGCTGTTGGCTCCCTCAGTGCTGACATAGAGCCTTGCCCCGGGTCCGGCAGAACGGGAAGTTGAAAGCAACTTGAGCTTGAGTGGCAATCGTCCCTGTCGATCGAGAATAACCCGCAGGGGTACTCTTCCCCTTGCCGGGCGGGGAGTGAGAAGGGGGTCATCCGCCAGGGCCGTGCCGGTCCCCACCATGATCGCGTCTACACGCCGGCGAATCGAATGAGCACGGGACCTCGCTCTCGAACCCGTAATCCACTGCGACTCCCCCCCGGCCGTGGCTATTTTCCCATCGATGCTCATCGCCCATTTCAG
>JAYGDV010000431.1:0-9605 GCA_046582735.1 Planctomycetota bacterium | reverse complement strand
TCAGGGGGATCCCGGCAAGAATAGGAATGCTGGTCTTTACCTTCGAGCGCCGTTCGGTCTGCAGGCCACCAATCACGGCCGTCTGCCCATCCCTTACCCGCATATAGGTAACGACTGTCTGGGCGGATTCCCTCGGCAGGTCAATAAAAGACTCTGTCTGGCTTCCGGGAGCTGAAAAAGCAAAACGTTCGAAACCGGCAATGGACGAGCTGGTTCCCGAAAGGGTTGAAACCTTGGGAATGATGCTCAGGTTGATCTCATCGGTACCCGGCACCACGTGCGGGGTGATATAGAGAGTGAAACCAATATTGATCGGGGAGCGGTCGTTCTCCTCGATGGCGACGGTTACATTTCCGTTCTGGTCCTGCTGGATCTGCTGGATAGCGAAGGGGATCGTCTCACCAACGAAGATAACGGCCGGATGGTTGTCCAGCATCGTGAGGGTCGGCTCCTGGACGATCTTCGTACGCTCATCATCCTTGACCATCCTGAGGAAGGCGTGCAACCGGGTGAGGTCGAGAACCCCAAGGGCCTGGAAGCCATTTACGCCGAGAGAATCCACCCCGCCATTGCCGACATTAAAGGGAAAGGTACCTCCAAAGATACTCAGCGGATCGCCGGAAAACTCGGAGTTCTCCCGCGGAGCAGCAAAACGGGCGGAGGCCGTAAAGCCATCCCTCTCCGGCGTGCTCGGGTCATCGAACTTGATCCCCCGCTCGAGCAAATCCGTATTGGTGGTCCTGATAAACTTGACCTCGATGTGAACCTGGGCAGGCGCAACATCAAGCAGCTTGATGATCTTCTCAATCTCCTCGAGCTTCGGCCTCGTATCCTTCACGATGATGGAATTGGTACCCGAATCATAGGTCAGCTGTCCGCCATCAGCGGTAACGATCTGGCGAAGGGCCTCCTGCAGGGGGAACCCTGCGCCCGCCTTGCTCTCGGCCTCAGCGCTCTTGCTGATCCCGACAACCTCATGAGCCAGGTTATCAATATTGTCCATCCTGGCAATGTAGGGTTCTGCGGGGCGAATGTAGCGCAGCTGGAAATGACGGGTTTCAACTTCCGTCTTGAGCGTGTCCATATGGACAATGCGAAGAATGCTGCTCTCGCTGCCACCCTCTCCGTTGACGACAACGTAGCCGGCAGTTTTCACAATCGTATCAAGAGCATCACGCCAGGGCACATTGTTCAGGCTGAAGCTGACCTTACCCTCTACATCCTTGCCGATCACTACGTTCACGCCTGCCTGCTTGGCGATCAGGTCGATCACCAGCTTCAGGTCGGCATCATTGAACTCCATGCTGATCGTCGGAGGCTGGGTGAGGCGAATAAGCCTCCCACTGACCTTTACAACCTTGCAGTTGGACTCACGGGCGATGATCTCAAGCACCTCTGACCAGTGGAGCTTCTCAACGCTCAGGGTTACCTTTTCCTTAACATTCGAATCAGCGATGATGTTCACGCCCGATCTGGCGCTCAGCTCCTTCAAGGCGACCACCAGGTCTTCATCCTTGTAATCCAGGCTCACATACCCGGCACCCAGGACTTGCCCGGGCTTGGCATCGGAGTTACCTATGTACTGTTCAAAAAGCCCGGAATTCCTGCCTGGTTTACCCTGGGCGAGGACAACCCCCGTGCAGTTTACGACTACCAGGAGGAGAGCCGCGAGGCCCCACTTTCTCAATTTCCATTTCATCATGATCTTTCCCTTCACTTGGTATTCCGGTTACCGACCAGGAGAACCGGAATTTCCTCACCCTTGTATGCAAACTTAACCCTGTCGCTGGAAACCTCCAGCAACCGGAAATCTGAAATCCTGTCGCCGGGCCTTACCGGCCTGCCATCCACAACCGCCAGCCCCTGGCCCTCACCAACGAGGATTCCGTTCACCGCCGGCCTCCTGCGTTCAAATTCGCGCCGGATCACCGTACGCCGGACCAACTCGCTGCCTCTGCGCAGAAGCTCAACAGCCACCGGGGAGTAATCGGAGGAAAGGCTCCGCAACTTCCTGCAGCTTGAAACCACGGTCCCGTTGAGCTGCTCGATCCCGGCATAATCACCAAGGTCAAACCTCACCTGCATTGCAGAGAGACCACTGACAGCCTGCCGGTAATGATGCCGCAGTAAAATTGCATCCAGCTTCCCCTCGAGCCTCTGCAATCCAGTGCGTATATCCCTGTACTGCCTGCGGTGGCGCGCCAGGACGATGTTGTCCTCGTTGAGAGAGAGCCTCTCTATCGCGGCCCAGGCCTCCGTCAAGGCCACCTCGTCACCGGCTGAATATGCTGAGTGAACTCTTCCGGCAAGCGCCCGAAACCTGTTGAGCGCCTCGCCCTCCAGGTCTCTGCTCCCGGCAGCCTTTACCTCCGGAGCTTCCTTGCCCGCCGCGGCAGTAGCAGGAGAGAGCAGCGGAAACGGGTCACTGAAGGGATCATGCCCCCGGGTACCCGGCAGCTCGAACGACTCAAGCTGGAGTGCCAGCTGAACAAAACCGGTATCGGTTCCATAAGGCGAAAGCGCAGGCAATTCCTGAACATCCTTGATAATGTTCCTGCCGCCCCGGGCTGCCCGGCGAAGACAGGAGAAAACCTGGTCCCGCTCGTTTGAAACGGCGTGAATCTCTGCTTCCAGCAAGGCGATGAGCCCCTTGGGGCCACCAAGCTCCTTCGCCTCACGGTAGCTCTCCATCGCCTCTGCATAGCGCTTCTGCCTGCGCAGGCACAAACCCAGGGCCAGGCGATGCTGAGCCTCGTAGGGTTGCTCTGCAGCCATCACTCCGAGCTTCTTATACGCATCGAAGATCCACCCTTTCTTCCAGTTGCGAATCGCCTCCGACCGAAGAGCCGTCATGCCTGATTCGCCCAGGAGTTCGACAGAACCCTTTTCCCCAGCTCCAAGAGCGTGGGGCAGGAGGGCGGCTCCCAGCAGGAACAGGATCATGAAGACGTTCGATTTCATTGTTCTTGCCAATTTCACAGCTTCTCTTCAGCTCCCTTGAAGTAGGTATAGGTGCTGACGGTAAGGTCAATTTCCTTCACCGGGTTCCTGGCCAGCTCCAGCAACTCGGTATCCTCTTTTTCCCGCAAATCACCTTCGGGGAAGTCCCCCCTCGAGCCCAGTGGTTTCAAGCTGACGGCATCGATCTTCAGGAACCGTTTGTGGTTCTCGATCCGGCTCATAAACTGCAACAGGTCGGCAACCGAGCCCACGATCCGGAACCTGTAGCGATGGCGAACGAAGTTCTCCACCTTGCCTTCCGCCTTGTCGTCGGTGGGTCTCCCCGGGGACAGGTACTCGGCGCTCTTTATCAGGAGCTCGGTGTTGCGCCGATACTCATCCATCACCCGCACAAAGGCATCGTGCTGTACATGTTCTTCGGCCGGAAGGATCTCTGCATAACGATCGGTGCTTTCGATCAGGCTGCTACGCTGCTCCAGCAGGTTCGGAATCGTCTCGATCTTCACCCGCAGCAGGCTCTCCTCAGCAGCACAAGAATCGAGATCGCCCAGGACTGCGGCGCGCTCATCCAGCTTCGAATACACGAGGAATCCCATCCCTGCACAAAACAGGAAGACAGCACCTGCCAGCAGGGCTACCTTCTGTTTCTGGTTTAAATTGAAAATGAAATTACGCATTTCTCAGGTCTCTGTTCTCGTGTTGGCCTGCGGTTTTCTCAGGTCCAGCCGTATGGTGAAACGAAGGTTGTTCGGCTCCCTGTACCCATCAAGAACCACAGAACGCCACTCGGGACGGCTGATGCTCTGAAAGTCAGAATAGAAATTCCCGGGCTTCAAAGATTCATCGAGGAAATCGAGATAGAACTCATCCGCCCCCTTCAGGCTTTCACGGAAGGCCGTCATCCTTCCCACCTCGCTGCCGGCGGAATAGCACAGCAGCCTCAGGTGTCCACCACTGTCCGGCGCATCGTCTGCCCCGGGCCTTGCAGCCGGGTCTCGCTCCTGCATATCAAGCCTGACAATCCAGACATGCCCCGGAGTCAAGCGCACCAGCTCGGTAAGCTTCTTGGACCAGAGAATGCGGTTTGTCTTGATGCTGATGATCGCCCGCTCTCTCTCCTTGTAGTCGCTGATCTCATCCTGGAGCGAATCAACCTTCAGGGCTTCTGCCTTAAGTCCAACAAGCTCCTGCCGCTTCGCACCAAGCTCCTCCCGGAGCCCGGAGGTTTCAGAGGCGAGATAGCCCCAGCATGCCAGCACCAGCACGACGAACCCGGCTGCGGAAGCTCCCAGCAGGAGCTTTATCTTCGGGTCCATCCCGGTGCGTCGCAGCTCGGGGGGTAATAGGTTAATTCTGACTTTCACGGTAACTTTCCTGCCCTGCTCAATAATCCAGAACGCGTGAAGCCAGCCCGACTGCGACAGCCAGTCCGGAAGCATTTACGGTTTCGAGGCTGAGATTGTCCGTCCCATCCGCCATGCCGATCCCCTCCAGCGGGTTCCATTCATTCACCTCCCTGCAGAAGACCTGCTCAAAGGCACCTGAAAGCCCGGGAAGATGGGCGCTGCCGCCGGAGATCCACACAGAATCGACCGCCCGGTCGTGATGGTTTTCAAAATAGTCAACCGATGCGTGAACCTCCGCGACCAGGTCACCGACCACGGACGCGAGACAATCCTTCACCTCGCAACCATCCCCGCCCGGGTCCTGCTTGATCCTGTCCCCCTCCAGCTGGTCCACTCCCATTCTTCGTGAAACAGCATCCGTGAAATCTTTACCGGCAAGGTAGATCTCCCTGGAAAAAGAAGAGCTGCCATCTTCGAGAATATTTACACTGGTTTTTGAGGCCCCTACATCGACGAGAGCCTTCACGCCGGTGAGTTCCCCGGCGGTGGACCTCGAAGAAGCGTAGAGCTCAAAAGCGCTCCCGAGAGCAAAACCATCCACATCGACGGCTACAGGGACGAGAGTTGCAGCCCGTAAAACACCAAGCAATTCGTTGAGAACTTCCTTCTTCGCTGCCACCAGGAGGACCTGCATCTCATCGGTCTCATCCTCGCCACAGGAAACCTCGTTGCTTTCAAGCCGGGCGCAATCGAGTGCCACCTCATCGAGCTCGAACGGGATGTGCTTGCCGGCCTCGTACTTCATTGAGCTGAGCAGGTCTTCCTCGCTCATCTTCGGCATCGCTATATAGCGGACAATCACCGACTGCCCGGAGAGGGATACTGCGACATTCCTGGTCTTGATCCCCGCGCTGGCGAAGAGGTTCCTGATTGCCTGCGGCAATTCAACCGGGTCCACCGCCGGCATGGTCGCCAGGGCATTCACCTGCGGACCATCGGCAGATTCGACCAGCTCGATGGCCTTGATCTCGTGGCAGCCTATATCCAGCCCGACAAGGCTATTCCTGGTAAACATTCCAACTCCCGCGTGTTTGTAACTGACCCGTAGTGCGCCTACCTTCGATAATCCGCACCCCTATATCACGGGTAGCAACTACCGTGCTAACCCGCCGAAATCACCGGATTCCGGAGCTGCCTGGAACGTGCAAGCCATTACGATGAAACAACTTACCAACTATAAAATCTTATTTTTTTACCGGGATGGGGCAACCGGAGAGGTGCCGCAACAGGTAAAAAGGGGGTGAACCCGGTAAAAATGCCCGACTTTCGGCCCACCCATGTGCCGCCCAGTGTCAGTTCAGAAGAAATCCGGCAGCAGTTTACTGGCCCTTCGGGAAAGAAGAACCTCGTTTTCACATGCCTGCTCGGAGTTGAGACATTGCTCGGCAACCTCGGTGGCCTCCGTGATGGTGACCTGGCGGATAATACGCTTAACCGTGGGAATGGCAATGGGGCTGAGACTGAAGTGCCTCAGGCCCAGTCCCATGAGCAGGAGAACATAGGAGGGCTCACTGCACATCTCACCACAGATGGAGACCTGGATACCGGCCCGGTTGCTGGCTGCAATCACCTCCTTGATGAGACGAAGAATACCCGGGTGGGCCGGCTGGTAGAGATGGGCAACGTGTTCATTCACCCTGTCAACAGCAAGCGAATACTGCACAAGGTCATTGGTACCGATACTGAAAAAATCAACCTCGTCGGCTACCCGGTCGATGATGAGTGCTATGGACGGTACCTCGACCATGATTCCAACAGGAACCCGGGGAGCTACCTCAAAGCCCTCGAGGATCAGTTCCTCTCGCACATCAGCAATAATCTCCTTTGCCCCGCGAAGCTCCTCGACGGTGGAAATCATCGGCAACATGATCTTCACCGGCCCGTAGACGGACACTCTCAACGCAGCCCTCAGCTGGCCCCTGAAGAGATCGGGTTTCTGCAGGCAGAGCCGGATCGAACGGCAACCGAGGAAAGGGTTCGGTTCCTCGAAACCGACAAACTCCTCGTGAAATTTGTCGGCACCCGCATCCAGGGTCCTGATGACCAGCTCTCTTCCGCGAAGAGCCTTGACCGCCTTGCGGTAGGTCTTCAGGTGCATTTCCTCATCCGGCACACCATTCTCATAAAGGAACTCGGTCCTGTAGAGTCCGATGCCCCTGGCCCCCCACTCGAGGGCGGTGGAGATCTCCTCGGGCAACTCGATATTCGCCGACAGCGTTATTTCGTAGCCATCGAGTGTCTCCGCCGGCCAGCTGATTTCTTCCTGCAGCTGGTTGAAAAAATTCTCGGAGTATTTCGCCTTCCTCCGGTAGGTAGACAGGACCTTCCGTCCAGGATTTACAAGGACCTCCCCGGCATAACCATCGATGACCAGGGTGTCACCGTTGCTGACCTTGCGGGAGATCTCCTTCAATCCCACCACTGCAGGCACCTGCAGGGCCCGGGCCATGATCGCGGTATGAGAAGTACGGCCTCCGACATCGACAGCGAAGCCGACGACCTTCTCCTTGGCCAGGGAGGCTGTCTGGCTGGGGGTCAGGTTATGAGAAACGATCACCACGTCTTCATCGAAAATCTGGTGCTTCTCCCTCCTCTTGCCCAGCAGTAGAACCAGCAATTTCCGCTCGATGTCCTTGATATCGTGAGCCCGTTCAGCAAGGTATTCCGATTCCATCTTTTCAAACCGGTCGTGATACTCCCCCAGCACGACAGATACGGAGTAGGCGGCTGAAAAAAGATCCTTCTCGATTCGGCCCACCACATCGCGATGGAGCCCGGGGTCTTTCATCATGTCCCGGTGGGTCTGGAGAATCTGCTTGGCGATCATCAGCTCATCGCCGAGAGAATCAATCTGCACATTAAGATCGCGCGCGGCCCGGTGCGTCGCTCTCTCAAAGCGCCTGATCTCACTCGCTACCTTATCCTTGCGGATAAACCGGTGATGAATCCTGAGATCATCAGCCCGCAGGACAACCACGCTGGCGATAGAGATTCCCGGCGAAACGGGAATACCCTTAATCGTTTCCATTAATCTTCGTCGAACTTGCGTTCAAAAAGGGCGACGATGGCCTTTACGGCCTCTTCTGCATCAATGCCATCGACCTTCAAACACAGATCCGCTCCACACTCCGCCCCCATGCTCATGATGCCCAGGATGCTCTTGGCATCGACAAATTCCTCGCCACCCTCTCGACCCAGCTGAACTGCTGAATCAAACTTGGCAGCGGTCTGAACCAGGGCGGTAGACGCACGGGCATGAAGCCCGTATTTGTTAGAAACCTTGATATTGCGTTCTACTTCCATTTTCTGACTTATTCATTTCCAGGTGTTCGTGTTGCAGCCCGGTATTCCGGCCTGCCGTTAATACAGCTGCCGGATCAGGTCTCCACCGCCCCCCCGGAGGCGGCCCCCCCACCCGCAGCTGGAGCCTTCAGAAATTCATCATAAATAACCCGGGCCAGGGAATCGGAATCGTGCCTGGCCAGCCCCTCTTCATCGTCTCCCCCCCGGCTTCCTGGCCTCCGGGCTTCTTCCTTGTCGAAGAAATCGCCGGTAATCAATCGCACCGACTGAAACTCGGCCTGGCCGTTCAGATCACAGGCAACGGCTTCCGCTCCCGCATCCTGGTAGCGCTCGATAATATCTTCCGGAACAAGGCCATTGTGCGCAACAACCGCATCGGGAAATCCTCCCCCTACATGCAGGCGCAGGGCCTCGAGGTGGTCACAGAGGGTATAGCCATCCGTTTCTCCCGGCTGCGTCATGATATTACAGATATAGACACGCGGGCGGCCGGTAGCATTGATCGACTCCATCAGCCCATCAATCAGCAGGTTGGGAATCACGCTGGTGTAGAGACTGCCTGGTCCGAAGATAAAGAGATCGGCTTCGTTGACAGCGGATCGAATCTCCTGCGACATGGTGACTGGATAGGGCCGGATCTCGACAGTCTGGATCTTCTTGGAACTCCGGGCAATCTGCACCTCTCCCGTACTCTTGGACCCATCCGGGTGCTGCGCCACCAGGGACACCTTGGCGGTGCTGGCAGGAATCACCCGGCCGCGCACATTCAGGATCCTGTTCAGTTCCCGGATGGACACACCGAAATCTCCAACGAGCCGGTTCAGAACCGTGATGAACAGATTACCGAAGCAATGCCCCTTGAACTCAGACTCATCAAAACGGTAGTCGAAGGCCTTGGCGATCAGCGGATCGACATCGGCAAGGGCCAGCAGGCAATTGCGGATATCCCCCGGGGCACCCATGTCAAAATCATTGCGCAACCTTCCGGAGCTGCCGCCATTGTCGGTGACTGTCACCACCGCGGTAATCTGGTCGGTGTAGGCCTTGAGCCCCCTGAGAAGAGCAGCCATACCGGTTCCACCACCGAAGGCGAGAATCTTCGCAGCGGCTCTTCGCTGAATGCCTGCCGGAAGATTCCCGGCAGCCGTGTTGTTCTCAGCTGAACTGCTCATCAGTTTCCTTGAAGATACTGGTTATATGTTTCGGATCAGTACTTGTAGCAAGGAAGCGGAGTGACTTTTCATCCCGGTGCAGGGAGGCGACCCTCTTCATGATATCGAGGTGGTCCTCGGCGGTATCCCCACAGGACAAAACGAGGAAGACCAGGTGAACAAGCTCACCATCGACTGACTCGTAAGGAATCCCCTCCCCGGAGCGTCCGTAGACTCCCAGGAGGCCATCCATGAACGAGCAATTCTTGGCGTGAGGAACCGCAAGGCCTTTACCGATTCCCGTCGAAGCCTGCGACTCACGATTGTTAATTGACACCAGCGCTTTCTTGACGTCGGCCTTCTGCAATCTGCCCTGGTCGACCAGATATTCAAGCATCTCCTTATTGGCAGATTGCTTGTCGCAGGCCTGGAGGTCCAGGAGCATCGAAGAGTCCGAATACAGCTCAACAAGATTCATGAAGTCACATACCTATTAGAAGAAAAAACAAGCTCGTTTACTTTCCGACATGGAGGGCCCGGGAGCAAGTTATCTATCGAAAAGCTGTGACTTTAACCTGCCTGCCAGCAGTTCTGATAAGATCCCCTACAGGTGGAATCAGCCCCCTCTGGGTGTGTCCATCACCGGGTCCCTGTACTGAATTTCCGGTTCACCATCTGCTGCCAGGGAAATAACCGTCTCAACCTCCCCGGCTCCTGCTGCCTTCTGGAGCAATGCAACACGGTGATTCTTTGTCTTCTCCTTAAATCTCCGCAGAAGAGCCTC
>JAYGDV010000573.1:0-2131 GCA_046582735.1 Planctomycetota bacterium | reverse complement strand
GCCACCGAGGAAGAGGGCGTAGAGCCCGAACCTGATGACGCCACCGAGGAAGAGGGCGCAGAGCCCGAACCTGATGACGCCGCCGAGGAAGAGGGCGCAGAGCCCGAACCTGATGACGCCGCCGAGGAAGAGGGCGCAGAGCCCGAACCTGATGACGCCACCGAGGAAGAGGGCGCAGAGCCCGAAGATGCCACTGAAGAAGAGGATATGGAGCCTGGGGCAGAAGAAAAAGCCTCAGGGCCAGAAGATGGGTAAACAACCTAACTTCTGCAGAGAATCGGCTATTTATCCCACTTTGATTATCTGAAATTTGTTAAAATCAAAGCCGATCTTGGCAAGCAATCAAGGGGAACTCCGATGAATTGGTGGGCAGCTCTCGACGGTGACGAAAAGATCTTTTACGGCATCGCCCTTGTGTTCAGCCTGGTTATGGGTATCCAGCTGGTCCTGACCCTCCTTGGTGGAGCATTCGATTCACCTGACGGAGAGTTCGAGGTCGAGGGGACCGATGGAGATCTCGGCGTCCTGTCAATTAGAACCATCTCGTCGTTCTTTGTCGGCTTCGGCTGGGGCGGGATCACTGCGATGAATGTCTGGCCCGACCACCCCAATAAAATGTTTATCTCCACCGCAGCCGGAGGCCTCTGCGGTCTCGTTTTCCTCTGGACCGTATGGAAGACCATGAAGGGATTACACAGCCTCAAGTCCGATGGCACTGTCGATTACGCCAATGCGGTGGGCCAGGTCGGCACCGTCTACATTCCAGTTCATCCCAATCGAAAAGGCGGCGGGCAGATACAGGTGAAGGTGCAGGGAAGAGAACGCACTATCCTGGCGATTACCGACGCCGAAACAGAAATCGGGAACATGGAGAAGGTGAAGGTCCTCGAGAAGATCGACCAACAGACCGTCCTTGTTGCTCCCCTCTCAGCTGACTCCAATGATCCAATTGAAACTAATCCCCCTGAAAATAAAGAAGGAAAGGAATGACCATGCTTTTAGCCCAGTCTTTTCTCCAAGGCGGCGGCCTCATAATCGTATTTGTATTGGTGATCTTCGGCACCCTGTCAGCCTTCGCCATGCGTTACAAGCGCTGCCCATCCGACAAGATCCTCGTAATCTATGGTAAGACCAAAGGCCAGCGGTCATCCCGCTGTATCCATGGTGGAGCTGCCTTCGTATGGCCGCTGATCCAGGCCTACCAGTTCCTCGATCTCACCCCGATCCCGATCGATATCAAGCTCGAAGGAGCCCTTTCCCAGCAGAACATCCGTATCAACACGCCTTCAACCTTTACCGTGGGTATCACCACGGAATCCGGCGTAATGGAGAACGCCGCTGAGCGTCTGCTGGGGCTTTCTCTCAATGACATTCAGCAGCTGGCCCAGGACATTATCTTCGGCCAGATGCGTGTCGTGATCGCCACCATGCCGATCGAAGAGATCAACGCCGACCGTGATAAGCTGATCGAAAACATCTCCAACGGTGTTGAGGTCGAGCTGCGCAAGGTCGGTATCCGGCTGATCAACGTCAATATCCAGGATGTCACCGATGAATCCGGCTATATCGACGCGCTCGGTAAAGAAGCAGCCGCACGTGCCATCAACGAGGCGAAGGTGCAGGTTGCCCAGAAGGAAAGGGATGGTGAGATCGGTAAGGCCCAGGCTGAACGTGAACAGCGGGTCGAGGTCTCCAGCGCCATGGCTACAGCCGTAGAGGGAGAGAACAGGGCCAAGATCACTGTGGCCAACTCCGATGCTGACCGGAGGAAGCAGGAAGCCGAAGCAGAGAGAATCGCTGCGGCGGCTGAAAAGGTCCAGGCCGCGCAGGCTCTCGAAGAGGCCTATGCCTCCGAGGAAGTCGCCGAACGTGCCCGTGCCAAGAAAGAACAGGCCACCCAATACGCCAACGTGGTCATTCCCGCCGAGATCGAAAAAGCCCGGATCGAGACGATTGCCGAGGCGGAAGCTGAAAAAACACGCCGTCTCAAGCAAGGCCAGGCCGACGGACTCAAGTCGATGATGGACGCCGAGGCAGCGGGTCTCATGGCGATCCTTCAGAAAAAGGCCCAGGGGCTTGGAGATATCGTTAACTCCTGCACAGGCGACCCACAGATGGCGATGATGATGAT
>JAYGDV010000383.1:0-7787 GCA_046582735.1 Planctomycetota bacterium | reverse complement strand
CCGTGCAGCCGGCCTCCCCGAGAATCCCGCGGTAGGTTTCCGCCGCCGCGAGGATATCGGAATCCTTGAGCCCCTTGACGGCGATCCGCCCGGCGTTCTGCGATTCCAGATACCAGATGAGGACCCAGCCGATCAGCGTGGCGAGCACCGCCGCGACAAAAATCTTCAGGCCGCAACAGAGCCCGACGACCGTAACCAGGATGACCCGGCCGGTGTCTTTTGCCTCCCCCACCACGGTGCGAAAGCGCAACAATCCGCCGATGCCGAAGATCACCAGGGCCATGGTTTCATTTTTCTGAACCAGCAGGGCAATCAGGGCCCCCACCATGGCGTACATGAGGAAGGTCTTCGGCTGCTCGAACTCGGTAATGTTCGAGGCCTTTCGACGAGTCGAGGGATGGTAGGCGATAAACGCGGCGAGAATGATGGAGATCAGCAAGACGAGGCTGATATCCACAATGTGAGGAAGCTCCCCGAATTTATCCCATCCTTCTCGAAGATCCTCCCACTGCTTAGGTGCCTCCTCGCCCCCGGTATTCTTTTTATCCTTAGCATCCATGCCGGGCACGATATTGACCGCTTTTTCTACATCCAGAACCGCCTGCGCCAATCGGGGCATCCCGGCCATGAAAACCACGACGCCCAGCAACGCCAATAGCGGTATTCCTCGCGAAAAAAGACCACGGCTGAAGCCGGTTTTATCCATCTCTTGCATGAGCAGGTTCCTCAACCTTCACTGTCTTCGATCCAGGAGATGTCATCAAAGCCCACCTCCGTCGGAATGCCATCGAGAACTACGGTAAGCACACGTTCTGACTTGTTGATCTTCCTGACCTTGCCCCTGCCGCGAAGCTTCGGTACGCGAACCTCATCTCCTTTGCGCAGCGAGCGGGCGAACTCTTCGCGCTTCCTGCCAAGCGGCGTACCGATGAGTAGCAGCTCCACCTCAGTGGCCAGCTCATCCACCATAGGCTTGTGAGTCTGCGGTACGTTCTTCAACTTGTCAACAATAGGCTTAAGGGCCTCCCGGGCCTGCCGCATAACCCGGTCAATCTCGAGGTCGGCCTCCTGCTCGAGGAAATCCCTGCGGATATCAATCTCTGCGAGTTTCCGGGAGTACTCAGCCTTGTCCTGCTGCACCTCCAGGCGCACAGATTCCGCCCTGCGGCGCTCTTTTTCGACCCCCCTGCTCGACTTCTCCATGCGCGAAATCAGCTCCCGGGTGGGCTCTTCGACACGGGAAATTTCTTCCTCTGCCGCCACAATCACCTCCTCGCTGACTCCCAGGCGCCTGGCGATCGCAAGCGCGTTGGAATTACCGGGAATCCCCATCAGAAGACGGTAGGTCGGCTTGAGACTCTCTGTATCAAATTCCATCGCAGCATTCTCGACGCCCTCATGAAGGAAGGCGTACTTTTTCATCGAGCCGAGATGGGTCGTGATAATAGCCTTCCAGTCATTGGTCCTGAAATAATCGAGAATCGCTGTGCCCAGCGCGGCCCCCTCAAGCGGGTCGGTTCCCGAGCCCAGCTCATCAAGCAGGATCAGGGATTTCCCGGTAGCGCCCCTGAGGATCTCCACCAGCTGCCTGAGATGACCGGAAAAGGTGCTGAGATTCTGCTCAATGCTCTGTTCATCACCGATATCTACAAACAGGTCGGTATAGACAGGAATCGCGGCGCTGGCAGCCGAAACCGGTACGCCACTGAGCGCCAGCAGGACATTGAGGCCCACTGTTTTAAGGGCAACCGTTTTCCCTCCTGTATTGGGACCGGTCACAATCAGGATGCCGGCCGGGTCACCCAGGTGAAGATCCAGCGGAACCACCCTGGCGTGGATCGAGTCGAGGTCGATTTCACGGAAATCCCGCCCCATATCGCGCGAAAGCCACATCAGATAGGGATGCCTCGCCTGCCTGAGATCGAGGACTCCCTCATCACTGATCCCGGGTGAGATCAGCCCGAAGGCCGCCGCATAGGATGCCTTGGCCGCAGTGAAGTCCACCCAGGCCAGGGCCTTCTGCAGCCTTCGCAGAACAACCCTCTCATCCCGCACCTTGCGGGTCAGATCCCAGAGAATCCTGAGCACCTCGTCTCTCTCACTGTCAAGCAGGCTAAGCAGGCTGTCTCCCCCCTGGACGATCTCCTCGGGTTCGATGTAGAGCGTCGAGCCGCTCTGTGACCTGTCCCTGACCGGGCCCTTCATCCACGACCTGTATTCCGCCTTTACCGGCAGCAGGTAGCGGTCGTTTTTAAGCGTGACACCTTCACTCTGGAAACACTTGCGCAGGTCGGGACGCTTGAGCAGGGCCGTGGCGCCGAAGCGGAGCTTCTCCTGGAGGGTGGTGATCTCGAGGCGAAGACCGGAAAGCTTCTCGGAGGCCTCGCTTCTCACCCCATCATGAAGATCGATGATCTTCGGGATCTCTTCCCGCAAGCCGGGAAGATCCTCGACTCCTTCCGCGAGCGAGAAGAGCGCCGGGTACCTTTGCGCATCCGCGGTAAAGGCCTCGCGCACCCCAAGGCCTGAGCGCAGGAGGTCAACCACCCTGTAGAGGTGCTCCGGCTCAAGCGGGCGGCCGCCCGAGTCGTCATCCTCGATCCCGGAGCAGACATCGGAGAGCCCTGCAAGCGGGAGCCGGGTGGACTCGAGCAGCTCTGTGAGCTCCCTGGTCTCTGCGTGCATCCTGCGAAGCTCATCCCCGTCGGTACAGGGCAACAATTCACCGGCAAGCCCCCGCCCGAGAGTCGATTCGGCATAGGCGGAGATAATCTCCCGCATCCGGGCATACTCAAGCGTCTCGATCGCGTGTTCAAAAGGCGCCATCAATCAGCCGGCAGCCGCGCGAAGAGCATCGATGACCTCTTCTTCACTGTCAGGAAAGCGTCCCAGGGACTTCTTGCTGAATACAAGCTCATCATCGAGCCTGATCTCGAAAACTCCTCCCCGTCCCTCGATGAGAGCCGGAGCGCTGTCGAAAGTTTTTTCTACTGTGGCCGCCAGACTGACGGCGCGTGGCTTGTAGTTTCACTGCACGCAGTATTCGATACTGATCTTCATCGTCAAATCTCCTTGCTGTATGACTGATGCGTGGATTATAGCAGCCTCGACACGCGGAGAGAACCGCTAGCGGGCAGTCATCCACGAGCAGGCGGGGATCTGCTATACTTCCCAACCATGCAAGCGGGCCTTTCCTATATCGACTGGTCGCTCGTCGTGCTCTTCCTGCTGGGGGTGGGCGCCGTGGGCTTCCGCGCCTCTGGTAACCAATCCTCAACCCGCGACTACTTCCTCGGCGGCCGCTCGATCCCCTGGTGGGCGGCGAGTCTTTCGATCATCGCCACCGAAACGAGCGCTGTCACCTTCATCGGGATACCGGCCGCTTCCTTCTCCGGCGACTGGACCCTGCTGCAGCTTTTCACCGGCTTCGCCATTGGCAGAGTTTTCCTCGCTTTCGTTTTCGTCAAGGCCTTCTACAAGCGTGAATACATCACCGTCTACGGACTGCTCGCTGAGCGCTTCGGAGAGCGGACACGCCTGCTCTCGGCTCTTCTCTTTCTCGCCGGCAGGGTCGTAGCGAGCGCCGTTCGCCTCTACGCCGGCTGCCTCGCCGTCAAGATCGCCCTCGGGACCGACTCGATCGAAACCGTAATCATCGTGCTGGGACTTTTCGGGGCGGCTTTCACCCTGAAGGGAGGAATCAAGGCGGTCGTCTGGACCGACGTCATCCTCGGCATCACGCTGCTGGTGGGATGCCTGGTTTCATCCGCCTGGATTCTCACCTCGCTTCCGGCAGGAGCGGCTTCGATCTTCGACCTGGACGGAATCTCCGGCAAGCTCTCCCTGGTGCGCCTCGACAGCTCGATATCCGACAACTACATCGGCCTTTTCGCCGGGCTTCTAGGAGGCATGGTACTCACTCTCGCTACCCATGGAACAGACCAGGACATCGCCCAGCGTATGCTCACCTGCCGGGATGCACGCGGCGGACGGCTCTCTGTACTCGGAAGCGCTGTCCTGATCCTGCCCTTGATCGCCCTCTTCCTCGCGCTGGGAACGCTGCTGTGGGCCTGGCACCAGACCGGGGCAGCCGGCTACGACATCCCAGATGACCCCCACGAGCTCTTCCCTCTCTTTATCGTCACCGACCTTCCCCCGGGACTCGCCGGCCTCGTCATGGCCGGACTGCTGGCCGCGGCGCTGTCCAGCTTCACCTCGGTTCTCAACGCCCTCAGCGCAACAACGGTCTCCGACATCTACAAACCGCTGGTGCGCGAAGGAGCGGAGCGCTCCGATGCCCACTACATGAAGATCTCCCGCCTGGCGACCTTGCTCTGGACCCTCCTGCTGGTTGGCCTCGCCATCGCCTTTGTGGGAAGCCAGGACAACATCGTCAAGATCTCCCTCAAGGTGCTCACCTATTTCTATGGTGGACTGCTCGGCGCATTCCTGCTGGCTATCCTGACCAGCAGGGGTAGCGGGCTCAGCGTTATGGCCGGAATGCTCGCCAGTGTCCCTGTGGTGCTGCTGCTTCAGCTGCGCCAGTTCACGAACAAGCCCGAAACCGCTCCCGGCCTGCTGCAGAATATGCTGGAAGATCTTTCGGAAGGAACCCGGGATACCATCCTTGCACTGCCCGACATAGCGTGGCCCTGGTGGATCATCCTCGGCACGCTGACAAGCTTCCTCATCGGCTGCCTGGGAAAACCGCGCAAACCTGCCGAGGAAACGGGTGGTTCTTACTCCTCGGAGGCCGAGGCCGGCTGAGGACGCCCGAGCTCACCGAAACGTTCGAGATCGAAGAACTTCCAGACGCTGCGAATATCGAGGTAGCGCTGCACTTCCTTGCCGTTGATGTCGAAATAAATGTAGGTCGGGTAGGAATGCACGTTCAGACGCCTCGCCAGCTTGGCCTGCGGATCAAGCAGGATCACGAAATCTCCCTGTTGCTTGGCGAGCCAGGAATCCATCCTTGCACGGTTCTTCTCGGTGCAGACCGTGACGAGCTGGATATCGCTGTCACGCTTGGCGAGCGTAGTAAGAGCCGGGATGGACTCAATCGACTCGATATTGGCGCAATTCCAGAAAGCCAGCACCGTCGGCTGGCGGGTAGCGAAAAACGGCCAGACCCACTGCCTTCCCTTCCTGTCCTCGAGATCAATTCCGGGACTCTGGCAGCCCTGGAAGAAAACAGGCAGCAGGAAACACATGCACAGCAACCAGTTGACAAATCCCGGCCTCCTCGCCGGTTTCTGCGGGCTCTTCATCTTCTTCTTCTCCTCAGGAACTCTTCGTCAGCCACTTGCGCCATTCTAACGCGGCGCAAACAGAATTTCGACAGCTAAGAAAGCCCCTTATTTTTTTCCCGGCTCGAGAACCACCGGGATCACCGAGGCGACCTTCCTGCCGCTGTCGAGATCCCAGATACTGACGACTCCCTCGTAACCCGCGGCGGCAAGATGATTTCCGGCATCATTGAAAGCCAGCGCATAGATCCAGCCCCCCGGCGACTCGAGGGTAGAGATCCGGTCAGCCTTGTCAGCCTGGTAAACTCGGATCTCCGTAGCTTTGCCGGCGAGTGCCAGCTTACTGCCATCGGCTGAGAATGCTGCTGCGAGAATGGAGCCGGGCTGTTTCTCGAATTTCCTGACCTCCTTCAGACTCTCTCCATCAAAAATCCTTGGCTCCATACCTTCGCCGGCAACGAGGACCTCGCTCTTGCCCGGGCGCCCTGCAAGGCTGGTGACAGCCCCCGAATACGTACCGAGGGTTTTCAGGAACTTTCCATCCGACGCCGATGAGATGCGGACGGTCCTGTCCCTTCCGCAGGAAATCAGCTTGCTGCCATCAGCGCAGTAGCTCACACCAAGAACCCAGTCTGAGTGAAGCTCCGAAGAGTAGGACACCTCGAAGGTTTTCGAATCGAGCACATGCAGGCTGCGATCAGTCCCCCCCACCACCAGGCGGCTCCCATCCGGGGAGAAAGCCACACTACAGATCACATCCCCTCCCATACGCCTGAACCGCAACAGCCGGCCCTTGCCTGGATCCCAGAGCTGGAGCTCGCCGAAGCGGCCCGGCGAACCACCTGCAACAGCAAGCAAGCCTCCCCCGGGAGCCAGGGCCATGTCCCGGACCCTCTCCGCCTCACCTGTGAGACTGCTGGAAGGTGCAAGGGCGGTGGGTTCCCTGGATTTGCCGCCCTTGTCGAGGAGATTTTTCACTTCGTGAACCAGGACCTCCCTGTAGCCGCCGACAAACAGCTTCCCGGCGCTTTCATCGTAGAGCAGAGAGGTGATGACCGGCGCCCGCCGGTAAACAGGCCTTGACGGTGAAACCGAGTACGGCCGGGCAGGCGCAGGAGGCTTGCCGACCCTGGCTCCTCCCGTGATCCATGCACCGATGGTCAGTATGTCGCTCTCGCTCAACGGCTCCGCCTTGCGCGGAGGCATCAGCGGTTTCTCCTTGCCCGTAATCAGCCTGAAGAGAAGGCTTTGCCCTGGCTTGCCCTCCACCACTGTCCTGCCCCTCTTGGCCCCGGCCAGCATTTGCCCCGGGGTTTCCATGCTGTACTTACCCTTGGGCTTTTTGCCGCTGTGACAACCCAGGCAGCTGCGCTTCAGGATGGGCGCAATATGTCCGTAGAAGGTCGCCTGGGAGGGTTTCGGAACCTTCTCCTCTGCTGCGGCCACCCCGCACAGAAGAAGCCCCATGAAAAACAGCGCCTCTATTCGACGACAGCCGTTGCCGGTCTCTCTGATTGCTCTACAGGGCATTACAGGTCCCATTCATTTCATTCAACCCGGCCGAGGCGGCAGGGGCCACGGGTCATCAGGTACGTCCGGGTACCAGTAATGGAAGTATAACCGATAAGACGTGAAGGTTTTCATCCCGCTTCCCCAAAGCCGCGGCCCCACAGGGATTTTCAAGATGTTCCGCATCCATGCCGATAAAAAAAGTAAGCCCCTGTAAAAGTGGATATTCAAAGATGGATTCAACTGATTTTGTTTTTCTTTCCCTGGTCTGCACCGGCCTTGTGCTGCTGGCATCCATCTTTGTCGGCACGGGGAGCAACCGGGATGCAGGCAAGCGTCCCACCGCAGGCTGGAAAAAATTCACCGTCCGGCCCGGCACGCTGCTCGATGGAGTGGGCCGGGGGCCCGTTGTAAGCAGCACCGACAGCGGTGGTGGTGAGCTGGAGGTCCTCTCCGGAGGCAACGGATCCTTTCCCATCAAGATAGGTCATCGACGCCACGGCCCCCTCATTGTCATAGAAAAACCGATGATTTCCCTCAAGCCCATCCTGAGGATGAGCCTGCTGGGAACACCTTGGCTCCAGATCCATCAGGATCGCAAGAATGGGTTTCCCAGGCTGGTGGGTGCGGGAAGGAGGATGCCTGAAGAGGTTCCCGAGGCCGGCACCATCGAGTTCGTCGGCGAGATCGCCTCCCGGGAGTACGAAATCCGCCTGCGTGACAAGCTGGCCGCGGCAGTGTTTCTCGATGACGAACCGGGAAACGAGCCTGCCGGGGATGGAAGCTACAGGGTCGCACTTCCTGAGAACATCGCCGAGCTCCCCCTGCTGGCGCTGGTAATCGGACTCGAGGTCGAGCTGGCTACCCGGAGGGATGCCGTCAAGGCCTGAGGGGAAAACTCCGGTGCTCAGTCTTCGGAGGAATCTTCGCCAGTGGTTTCCCTGTTGAGAGCCTTCGACTGCTCGGTAGCAGTCTCCACCGCGCTGATCAACATGGCCCGCAGGCCACGCTCCTCCAGCTCATGGACAGCGG
>JAYGDV010000364.1:0-6266 GCA_046582735.1 Planctomycetota bacterium | reverse complement strand
GACGAATCGACTGCGGCGCTTCCCGGCGGGGAGGTGTCGAACAGTTCGAGATAGGCCACCAGGGCTTCGACGGCCCGGGGTTCCGGTTTTCCCCCCCGCATGGTGGTTTCGATGGAATTTTCTACCTGCTCCCAGAGGGTCGTTCGGTTCCCGACCCACCCCCACGGGCCGGTATTCGATGTGCCCAGCAGTGTCGGGACGCGTTTTGGCGTGCCGTAGGTGTCATCGCCGAGGTTGTCATTCAACTGCCCATGGGTATGCCCGTCGGGGTGACAACTGTGGCAGCTGTACCACCCATCGAGGGACAGTTTCGCGTCGTAAAAAAGTTTTTCCCCTTTCTCGGCGGGGCTCAGTTTCCTCTCCGGTCCAAGGGAAATGGTTCGCACCACCTCCGCGGCAGCGGTATCCACCACCGAGATAGAATCATCAAAGAAATTGGCCACGTAGCCGTAGCGTTCCAGGGGGCCGAGTGCAATTGCCACGGGCCGGTCTCCGACCTCAATTTCCTCGAAGACATGGCCGGGTTTTGGTCGCAGGGCGATACGGTTGACTCCTCCGAGGGCGACAATCGTCGTTCCAAGGGTGCCAACGGTAACGGCGCCGGGATCCCCGGCGGCTTTGCTGGGCGAGCCGAATGGATAGAGGCTCCAGTGCGCCACGAGTTTCGCTTCGCCGGGGCGTTTTCCATCGTCTTCAAGCAGGTGGTCGACACTGATACTTCTGAGGATGTTGCTGATCACCTGGCCCCAGAAGACCCGGTTCCTGGTCGTGGGTGCGGCACTCTCAATTCGCTGGTGGGAGAGATGCAGGCTTTTACCATCGCGGCTGACGGCGAGGCCGCGGATGCCGTGGGCCTCAATCAGCCGGGTGCCCAGCAGCTTCCCGTTCTGCGGATCGACCAGGGCGAGCTGCCCTCCGAATGCATCGGCCACCACGAGCAGGGTGTCGTCGCGGCAGAAGGCCTGCAGTCCAGGTGCGAAAGGAAGCCTGACTTCAGTGGCTTTGCGCGGGAGGGTTTGGCCGCCCGCCCCATTCTCCAGCTCCACGAGGGTTACCTGCCGGCTCCAGGGGGAGGCGACAGCACATTGTTTACCTGACAGGCTCATGGCGATGTCCTGCGGCGAGCCGCTGATGGGAACAACGGCGGCCGGCTCGAGCTTTCCATCATTGAAAGCCAGCGAGAGAAGGCAGCCTGCAGTTGAATCGGTGACGAGGATTCCGGCTCCTGTACTCTCGAGGTCTCCGAGGCGCTGCCCGATCTTCTTCTCGGAGCTGACCTCCAGCAGGTCGAGGTCGATCAATGAGACAGAGCCGCTGTCACGGTTGGCGCAGAGCAGCCACCCATCGCAGATATCCAGCGCCAGGGGCCGCCGCAGGGCGGGTTTCTCCTTCAATTCTTCTCCGGCGGTCGCCGCAAACGGCATTGCAAGGGCGGCCAGGGCCAGGAGGGCAGGCGCCAGGGGATAAAATCGGGCTGAGGCTTTCACTGGTAAAACACCTTCATCCAGCTCCTTCAGCCGGTATTTTTACCCAGGCCGGACCTGGTAGCAAGAAGGCCCTGCCGGGTACTTGATTCAGGAGCGCCGCTGTGTTTTTCCCAGGCGGCTGGCTGCCTTTGAAATCGCGGCCTTCTCGGCCTCCTCGCGATTCTGGCTTTCGGCCCGCGCTATCGTTGCCCCCGGGGATACGTTGTCGACATGGCAATAATACCGGTCTCCAATCTTATAGGAGACAATCCTGACGGGCCAGCCGGCCAGGGTTTCGTTTCGTTTCAGATAGTCTTCTGAACGCAGAGTGTCCGCCATCAGTTTCCCTTCTCAATCTTCACACCAACGAGGTTTCCATACTCGGTCCAGCTTCCGTCATAGTTGGTGACATTGTCGAAGCCGAGGAGATATGCAAGAACGAACCAGGTATGGCTCGAGCGCTCCCCGATACGGCAATAGGCGATCACAGGACGCTCGCCGCCAACTCCTCGTGAAGAGTAGAGTTCTGCGAGTTCGTCACGATTTTTGAAGGTGCCATCTTCATTGCAGGCGAGGCCCCAGGGAACCGAGCTGGCGCCGGGAATGTGCCCGCCCCGCTGGCAGGTTTCCGGCAGGCCGGGCGGAGCGAGGATCTCACCGGTGAATTCCTCCGGGCTGCGGACATCGACCATGTCAAAGCCGCCCCCCTCCAGGGCGTTCTGGACTTCGGGCAGAAAGCTTCGCAGCGAGTTGTCGGCCTCCGAGGCGGTGTAGTTCGCGGCTTCGGGTGTCGGCATTTCGGTTGAGAGTTCACGGCCCTCGGCGAGCCATTTCCCGCGTCCGCCGTTCATGATCGCGACCTTCTCATGCCCATAGACTTTCATCTGTCAGAAGGCCCAGGCGGCAAACCAGTTATTGTTGTCGCCGTAGAGGATGACCATGGTGTCGTTACCGATCCCCGAGGCTGAGAGGAGTTTTTCCATATCTTCCCTGGGGAGGATGTCACGGACAACCTGGTCGCAGAGTTGCCTGGACCAGTTCCAGCCCAGCGCGCCGGGTACATGGCCTTCGTCATAGCCCGCGGTATCTACATCGACCTCGACCACTGTGATGTTCTCCGCGCTCCTGTTTTCAGCTACCCAGTCGGTGCTGACGAGGGCTTCGGGGTGTGCGTAATCCTGCATTGTGTGAATCCTCCGGATGTTGTGCTTGGTGGCCTGGGTGTTGTCCGTTCGTGACCGGGCCGAAACAACGCTTCTACCACGACCCGCAGGAGGCTTCAAGCTGGGGCATGACGATTATTCAGCCGGAAGTTCGACAAGGACATCTGTGCCGTCGATTCTTGTCTTGAAGGTCGACACATCACCGTGGGCAGGCATTCGGCAGATACTCCCATCCCGCACGTCAAAGCGCGCTCCATGGCGAGGGCACTCTAATTGGTAGCCGTGAAGGCAACCGCTGGCGAGGGGGCCATCGTCGTGGGTACAGCGGTCCTCGAGGGCAAAAATTTCTCCGTTTACCCTGCACAGGACGATGAAGAGTTCGCCGACCTGGTAGACCCGGGGCTCTCCTTCAGCAAGCTCATCAATCGGGGTGACACGGACTGTGCGGGAATTCATTTTTTCGGGGGCAGTGGAGGTTCGCAGGCTGACGTGACCGGGCAGGGGCCGGCAGGCTAGTCCTTGTTTTCAGTTTCCGGAACCGGGGACGCATGGTGAAGAACAATTTGCCACCCGTCGTTGGTCTGCAGGAAAATATTGGTGGCCGTCGCGGCTACATTCGAAACGCCTGAAGTGCTGAGGTGGAGAATGTTCTCGGTGCAGGTCACCCAGGCCGTCTGGTTTTCAATTCGGACACTGGTATCAGAAAGCTCGAAGCGGATGTCCTGGGTGCCTTTGAAGATCTGTACCCAGCTGTCGCGGACGTTATCCCACCCGGTGAGCATCGGGCCGCCGGGGTGTACGCAGGTTATCCAGTCGGCGTGGTGCCAGACCTGGTCCATGCGTTCGATTTCAAGAGATTCGAGTGCCCGGTAGAATTCTTCGTTGACCGCGACCACCTCGTTTCCCGGGATTTCCTCGGTATCGGATTCTTCGAAATCCCAGCCTTCCCCGGATTCTCCTTCCGCCCAGGGCTCCTCTTCTTTGAAATCGTCATCGCCGGGTAGAATACTCATACCTTCATACTGCCCCTCTGTGTCTCTCTTGACAAGCTTCCCTCTGTACTGGGTCAGGGTTTCCCCGAGTTTTCCTCGCATAAAAAAGTCGAAACATTCTCTTGTACAGGCCCGATTGGATTTAAAATAATTGTTCGAGGCAAGATGCTTGCCACTGGGCCCGATGGCTGAAGATCAGCCGAAGGTCCAGGCGTTCAGCCGTAAGATGGAGGCCAGCTAATTTGATGACCAAGCCTGCCCGAGGCATTTCTGTTTTCTTTTTCCCCGTCTTTCTCGCGGCCCTGCCGGCGTTCGCTGAATCGCCTGCCGATGCTCTCGCCCCGCTGGTGACGCGTCTTCAAAAAGGTGGCCAGGCCTCCTACAGTTACGCCCTGCGCCAGTACAACCGGGTAGAATCATCAAGGCGTCTTGATGTTTTCGGTCGCTACAAGGTTCACAAGGGTCTTCTCAAGGCTCTGCGCGGGCAGGTCGACAAGGACCTGCTGGCTGTGACCCGGGGGCTCCTCAAGAAGAGGACCTCCTCTGTGTATCCTTCGCAGGTGATTGCCCTCAAGGCCTTTTCCGGCAGTGTGGGAGGTGGAGTCAGCAGGGGTGATGTTGTGGGTTTGTATACGGAGGCGACTCGGAGCAAGGACCGCGGCCTGCAGACCTGGGCGGTGAGGTTGCTGGTCGACAGTGGCTGGCCGGAGTCGATCGATGCACTCATCATGCGCCTGCGGGAAGAGGAAGACGCCGGCCGCCATCTCGAGGACCTGGCCAGTGTCCTCCAGAGCGAGCTGTACCGGGCCCTGGGAGCCGCAGCCGTCGGAGATGCCGGCGGGATCAAGAAACGCTGGGAGACCATGGGGAAGAAGGTTCCCGATGAGCCGAACTATGATCCCAAGGCGTCGGGTGGAGGCGGCAATACGGTGTTTTTCGGTGACCGCATCGCCCTGCGCGCAATTTTCTGCATCGATATTTCTTCGAGCATGAAAGGCCAGGTGAAGATGCCGGGCAAGGGGAGCTCTTCCAAGGTCGAGATCGTAAAGAACGAGCTGGGTAAGGCGGTCGGTGGCCTCAGTCGTGAGAGTCTCTTCACCATCATCCCCTACGATGGCACCGCGAAGACCTGGCGCGGCCGCGGCGCGTTGCAGCCGGGTACCCGGACCAACGTCCTGGCCGCTGCGGGCTTTGCCCGGGGGCTTCAGCCCGGCAGCGGAACCAACATCCACGATTCCCTCGTGCTGGCTCTGAAGGTCAAGGGAGTCGAGACGATCTATCTCCTTTCCGACGGTGCGCCTTCGCGTGGCGGGGGGCCGGCCGAGATCAAGAAGCGAGTCGAGGCGATGAATTATCTTCTTGGCGTGAGGGTGGTGACCTACGGATTCACCGGGTCCGATGAAAAGCTCATGAAGGATCTCGCCAGCAGGAACTGGGGCTGGTATCGCGCGCTCAATAAATCCCAGAAGAAGAAGAAATAGGATGAAAAAAGGGAAGGACTCTTCGAGGAGCCCTTCCCTTTTTTTATTTTCGCCGGCTGCGGCAGTCTTATTCTGATTTACCAGGCTTGGCCGGCTTCGGGGTCGTTTCCCCGGCCTGCTTTGCAGCCTGCTTCCTCAGACCTTCAAGGATTTTCGGGATCTGCTTGCCCATCGGGCTGTCAGGATCAAATTTCTGGGCCGTTTCGAGTGCAGCGATGGCACCCTTGACATCCTTCTGCAGGAAAAGGGCCTGGCCCCTTTTGAAAGACACCTTCTGCTTGATCCTGTTATCGAGGCCCTTGCTGGCCAGGATAAGATCGGCTTCCTTGACGACGCCGGGAAGATCGCGAGCCGCGAATTTTTTATCGAGTTTCTGCAGTGCGAAGCGGGCCTCGTACTTGCTCTTGAGCCCGGCCTTGTTATCACCGTCGAGCTTGATGATCTGCGCAACAACATCACCGTAGTTGGCGAGCACCGGGATTCCACCGGTTTCCTCGATCTTGCTGAGAGCCAGGTCGAGAAGCTTTGCCTTCTCCGCATTGTCCTTCGCTTTTGCAGCCGCGGCGAAGTTCTTGTCCCGCTCTTTTCTTACACCGGTCTTCTCAGCGAGATGCTTGATGTAGCTTTCCGGGCCGCCGGGCTGGTAACCGGTCTTGGCGTAGGCCTTGCCGGTGGCATCGGTCAACATGATGGTGGGGTAGCCCTGGATGGCGAACTCATTTTTGAGCTTTTCGTTCTGCGCCTTGAGCGCGGGAGCGAGCTGTTTACTCCGGGGATAATCGAGCTCGAGAAGCACGAAGTGCTTCAGGGCTTCTTTTTTGAAGGATTCCTGGCTGAAGACTTCTTTTTTCAACCGGATGCACCAGCCACACCAGTCCGAACCGGTGAAATCCATCAGGATGTCCTTGCCTTCCTTGGCGGCCTGCTTCTTGGCGGCTTCGTAATCAGTGATCCAGCCTTCGGCCGACTGCAGGGAAGTGCTCACAGAAAGGACGAGGAGAGCAACCAGGGTGTATACCACGGTGTTTCGTGACATGAATGTACTCCAGCAACGATGGGTTTAGGTGTAAATCAGATGACCTGAACGCCCCTGTTTCCCAAGGGCAGTGAACCATTGAATTTAACCTGCGCAGGCCCGGGATGCGGCATAAAATAACGGTTTTT
>JAYGDV010000349.1:0-4540 GCA_046582735.1 Planctomycetota bacterium | reverse complement strand
CCGCTGTCCTTCTCCTGCCCCTTCTCTCCCCAGTAATTTCCGGGCTGTACAGGAAACACACTGGCGCCGCCGATACGGTGGTCGAGAAGGCCGCCAGCCGCCAGCGAAAGATCTCGAATCTGTTCGGCGGGCAGGCGCGAGCGGCCTGCACGGGCCAGGAAACGGTTAAAAGGATCAGCGGTTCGTTGTTCCTGTGTAGCAATTGAGGATTGCCGGTAGGTTTCAGAGGTAACTACCAGGCGATGGATCACCTTGAGATCCCAGCCGGAATCAACCAATTCCTCAGCCAGCCAGTCAAGCAGGCGTGGATGGGTAGGGACTTCACCGCGTAACCCGAAATCCCCTGTGGTTCCAACCAGTCCCCGGCCAAAATACCTCTGCCAGATACGGTTTACCGTAACACGGGCAACCAGGGGGTTTTCACCGTTGATGAGCCAGCGGGAAAAACTCAGCCGGTCACCGGGTTCGGCCACTCGATCAGAGCTGAAGAGATCCGGAAGTCCAGGCTCAACCGCATCTCCCTTGTCGCGGTAATTCCCCCTGATGAGAATATGTGTTTTCCGCGGTTCCTTCATCTCCTCCATTACCGGCGCAGTAACCAGTCTCCCGGAAAGCTCTTTTCTGCGGCGGTCGATGGCGGCAAGTTCATCCCTTGCATCCTGGAGCCGGGAATCCGTCCCAAGGGCAAAGTCCCTGATAAGAGCGCGTTCCTTTTCATTCCGAAGAGATGGTTTCCTTTGCACCGCTGCCAGGATTTCCGTCGAAGGTGAAAATACCGTATCCATGTTCGCCAGGGGCCTCGAATAGAGCCTCACATCCGCGAGGTCTCCCTTGATAAAGAACTCATCCGGCACCTCTGACTTCGTATAGCCTGCACCGACAGAGAGCCTGCGGGAACTGCTGGCAACCCTTCCTGGAGCCTTACCAATCAGCTTCGCCTCGAGGTCCGGCTTCCCATCAATGAAGAGCTTCATGGATTTCCCTGCATCAAAGGCAAAGGCAACGTGGTGCCACCTGCCATCGTTGACCGCGCGGCTCGAATGCACCTGTGCTCCATTCCAGGCAGCGGCAGTGGATGACACCCAGCCAAAGAGATGCCCCGGCACAGCGTTTTTGTCTCCCTCGCCGCCGACCCCGAAGACAAAGGAGCGCTGCCCCGAGAGCCAGTCGTACTTGGAGACGATGTCGGCCACCGCGCTCTTTGTCCGGACCCAGGCCGAAATGGTAAAACTGCCGGTGAGATCGAGTAGGGGAGTGTTTTCCGCCAGCAGGGAGCTCTTCCCATCAAACCTCGCCGCCCGCCTGCCGAGCGAAGGAGGACCTTCAACCCACTCTACGGCTCCTCCCGCAGGCAGGAGCCCTCCAGCCTTCGCTCTCACAGACTCCAGGTCGCCGGACAATCCCCATGCAGCCAGCGCCCCGGGCGCACCGGCGAGAAGCCTGCTGATTTCTCCCGGAGTGTATTCGTGAGATCCGAGCTGCTCAACCCGCCGGGCCTGTAATTTCACCAGCTGGCTTCGCCTGCGCTCCAGGGAATCAAGCTCCGCCTGCTGTCCTGGCGGCGGAACCTTCAGCAGGGGACCATGAACACCGTAGCCCTCTCCCAGGTGGGGTATGTTATTAAATAACGCGTAGACCCTGTAATAGTCGCGTTGGGAGATCGGGTCGTATTTATGGTCATGGCACTCTGCACATTCAAGCGAGACCCCCAGCCAGACACGCCCCGTGGTGTTCACCCTGTCAACCACTCCCTTGACCCGGAACTCCTCCTTGCGGGGATTGTTGCCCTTGGCCTGCATGGAATTCCTGTGAAAACCCGAGGCGATCTTCTGCGAGACAGTCGCTCCCGGAAGCATGTCTCCTGCCAATTGCTCAATCGTGAACTGGTCAAAAGGCATGTCAGAATTGAAGGCATCGATGACCCACTCCCGGTAAACCCACATCTCGCGCGGCTTGTCGGCGGCATAGCCGGTCGTATCCGCATACCTTGCCGCATCAAGCCAGTCCTGGGCCGAGCGCTCCCCGAAATGTGGGGATGCAAGTAAACGATCAACGATCTTCTCCCAGGAACCGGGATTCCTGTCCTCCAGACAGCGCTGCAGCTCGGCTGGAGCGGGTGGAGTCCCGGTCAGGTCAAGCCACAACCTCCGCAAGAGGGTCGTGCTGGAAGCCACAGGGGATGGAGCAAGGTTCCCCATTTCAAGATGGGAGAGCACAAAGGCATCGATAGGGTTCCTCACCCAGCCGGAGTCTTTAACCTCCGGAAGCGGAGGGCGCACAGGCGCCTTGTAGGCCCAATGCTCCTCCCACTGGCCTCCGGACTCTACCCAGCGCCGCAAAATATCGACCTGGGCCGGGCTCAAAGCCAATCCGGAATCCGCCGGTGGCATCAACTCGTCCCGGTCCGAAGTCTCGACCCTCTCAATCAGCAGGCTCGAATCCGAATCCCCGGGCACAACCACCCTGCGGCCGGATTCCCGTGTACTGAAAATGCCGCCGGATGTATCCAGCCGCAACCTGGACTTACGTTTCGCCTTGTCGGGCCCATGGCATGGAAAACAGTTCCCGGCAATAATCGGCCTGACATCCTCCAGGAAATCCACCTTCCCCGGCTTCTCTTTACCGAAACCCGGTGAGGACAGGAACATGGCAGCTAAACTCAGTGAGAACAATAAGCGCATAGCTCCATAGTAGCTGACAAGACCCCGAAGGGACAATCCCTCCGCAATCCCCCGCACAGGAGTTCTCCCCATCCACTCCCAAGGGACCCTCTGACCTGCTATGCTGGTTCCAGCCAATTACCCCCAAGCAGGTTCAAGGATCATGAGACATCGCATTGTCGGAACCCTGTTATTCGCGCTCCTGCTCAAAGGCATGGAAAGCTCTCCGGCAGAAGAAGGGCAATTCGATTTAAGCCCACGCTCGCTGACCCTGCTGGAGGAGGCTGTTCGGAAAACCGGTAATCCGGAGTCCGGCAGGGAGATCTACCTCGATACCCGGGATGCCCAGTGCGCCAGCTGCCACCGCCTGCAGGGAACAGGAGCGCATGTAGGACCCGACCTGGGACATGTCGCTGAAAAACTGAGCATCCGGGAAATTGCCGAGGCCTTGATGGCCCCTTCCCGGAAGCTGACGGAAGGCTACGAAACCTACACCGTGGCCCGAATTGACGGCAAAATCCTCAGTGGACTCAAGATCAGTGATTCAAACGATGCCGTTCACCTCCGCGACCACCTCGGCACGGATCATATAATCCCCCGCAGCAAGGTCGCAAGGCTGGAGAAAAGCCCGGTCAGCCTCATGCCGTCCCGGCTTGTTTCCCGCCTGAGCCGCAAGGACCTCGTCAACCTGGTAAGCTTTCTGAAAAGTCCCCGGGAGCAAAAGCTGCTTAATGGCCGCCTGGTAAGAGCCTGGATCGTGGGGCCCTTCAGCCGGGTTATCAAAAAACCGGAACCCCTTGAGAAGAACCCGGACCCCGTAAAAATCGCAGTAAGCAACACGGGAAAACTCCTCCAGTGGAAACTCATCAACACGCGTTCCAACGGCCTCTTCCAGCCAGGTAGTCCTTTCGCAATCCCAAAGAGCTCGTTCTATCTCCTCGGGTGGGTAAAATCAGACCGCAAGCGTGACGCGGTCTTGAGAATAGATCACTCAGCAGGCCTCCGCCTCCTGGTCAACTCCAACACGGTCTACACCTCGCGGGAAGCAGATAGCAACAAGCGCCTGGAGATTCATCTCCAGTCCGGCTGGAACACCATACTCTCCCGGGTCAATAACCCCTCCGGAGACTCAACCTGCGGATTTCGTCTTGAATCAGCCCCTGGGTTGCGCCTCTGTGCAGACAGGCAGGACTGAGATTTCCCCAACGGAACTCCCGGGCTTCACCAGACTTAGATTGGACACTTTGGTCCCGGTGAATTACCTTGTCTGCAGTCAGAGAGTCAAAAAACGAGACCTTCCACAGGAGCGAGACGGATGAACCAAAGCTCGAATCGTCGTGATTTTCTCAAGAAGAGTTCCCTTGCCGGCTTCGGCATGCTGCTCACCGGCAGCAGCCTTGTACAGGCGGGTAAAGCTCCCAGCGAAAAACTCAACATAGGCTGCGTCGGTACCCAGAACCGTGCCTCGTCGAATATTGGCGGGGTCCGATCGCAAAACATTGTCGCGATCTGTGACACCGACCAGAACTATCTTGAACGCCGCGGCCGCGACTTCCCCAAGGCAAACAAGTACAACGACTACAGGAAGCTCGTTGACCAGAAGGATATCGATGCGATCGTCGTCAGCACGCCTGACCACATGCACGCTCCAGCAACCGGCGCGGCCCTGCGCTCCGGGCGCCACGCCTATTGCGAAAAGCCCCTGACCCACACGGTCCACGAAGCCAGGGTCATCGCGGGCCTCGCGAAGAAGCACAAGAGAGCGACCCAGCTTGGAACCCAGATCCATGCCGGCAAGAACTACCGCCGTGTTGTCGAGATCATCCAGAGCGGTGCGATCGGCGACGTAATAGAGTCGCACGTCTGGGTAGGCAAGTCCT
>JAYGDV010000227.1:0-10436 GCA_046582735.1 Planctomycetota bacterium | reverse complement strand
GCTCCTACTCGAAAGAAAGCGGCCGCGGAAACCCCGGCCTCCTCCCCACTGCGGCGGACGGGATCCAATACCCTCCGCTGGAGGACTACCATCCCTGGAAGAGACTCTGCAATGAGCTCGAACACCTCGGGATGAACATCCTCAACCATCCCCTCTCTCTCTGCCGCCGGCAGCTGGAAAACGATTGCCGCAAAAGGAACAGGATCTTCCTGCCAGCAGCCGATATTTCTCCCCGCCACGATGGCCGGAAAGTGTTCATCGCCGGACTCATCGCTGCCACCCGCCGGGTCCGGACCTCCAGGGGCTCCCCAATGATGTTCGTAACCATCGAGGACGAAACAGGCCTGCTGGAGGCAACCCTGTTTCCAGGAGCCTGCCGGCGCCTCAGCTCCAGGCTGGCGGAGCTCGGCCCATATCTCTTTGAAGGTGTCATCGAGAGCGAGCATGGCGTGGCCGGTCTCAATATCAGCGGCGTCGAACGCATCGACGGCAGGACACTGGCCGGGGACCCGGGCAATAACTGCCGGGAAGAATAGGGTTTATTCCAGAAATTCGCGGTGAACGGCCTGCACCGCTTTTTCAAGACAGTCCTGGGAAACAACACAGCTGATCATCAGGTTCGAGGTCGAAATCAAATCGATATTGATTCCCTCCTCGGCCAGGGCCTTGAACATCCTGCCTGCAATCCCGGCCTCGCGCTGTACCCCCTCGCCAACCACCGAGACGGTGCCCACGTCACGATCGATGTGGACTTTCTGCGCCCCGGTCTGTCTGGCAAGAGATTCGAGGTCTCCCTCGACCTGGTTGAGCATCTCTGAAGGAACAAGGAACGAGATGTCGTTGTGCCCCTCGTGGCTCTCAGCCTGGACAATCAGGAGAATATTTAACTGGTGCTTACCAAGAGCCGCAAACACATCGCCCGCCACTCCGGGCTTGTCGGCCACTCCCAGCAGTGAAACCTTGGCGACATCCGCATTGTGGGCAACGCCCCTGATCAGTACTTCTTCCATTTCACCGAACTCCTTTCGTCCCTTCTGCGAAGAACAGACAAGGGTCCCAGGCGTCTGCTCGACGCTTGAGGATACAATCAATTCGATTCCGAATTTCCGGGCAATCTCAACAGAGCGCGAATGCAGAACCTTCGCACCGAGACTCGCCATTTCCAGCATCTCATCATAGGAACACCAGATCATCTTTTGAGGATTCTCGACAATACGGGGATCAGCCGTATAGACGCCGTCCACATCCGTCAGGATTTCGCACTGCCCCGCACCGATGCCGACCGCGAAGGCAACCGCGCTGGTGTCCGATCCGCCCCGGCCGAGTGTCGTGATTTCATTCTGCCGGGAAACTCCCTGGAAACCCGTAATTACCACCACTCGTCCCTTCGTCAGGTGACGGAGAATCCGTTCGCCCTCCACCTGTTCGATCTTCGCCTGCATATGACTCTCATCGGTAATCATGCCCGCCTGCGAACCAGTCAGGGAAACCGCGCTCTCTCCCTCCTCCTCAATCGCAATAGCCAGCAACGAGGCGCTGATAATCTCCCCGGCATGGAGCAACATATCCATCTCACGCTTCGCAGGCTTACCCGAAAGCTCACTGGAGAGAGCGATCAACTCATCCGTGGTCTTTCCCATCGCGGATACGACCACGACAACGGCCTTCCCCTTACGCTTCTCCGCGGTAACCCGTTTCGCTACACGTCGGATATGGTCAGCGGTGGCAACCGAGCTACCACCGTATTTCTGAACCAGGATGGGAGTGTCCTTAACCACTGTGCTCATTTCTCAATTTCTTCCGTCGATTCCAGCCGGCTGGATCAGCCGTAAGTCAGTCCCAGGTAATCGGGAGCCAGGATCCTTGCCTCAGCCTCAATACCTTCCCTTGAAAACTCCTCGACCCCCAGCTCACCAAGCTTCTGCGCGTCTCCTGCGGTAAAAGCCGCGACGGCAGGTCCGGCACCGCTGATGAACGCACCGAGACAGCTGCGGTGATCGTTCAAGGCATTGACCACCAGCCCCATTGCAGGCAGCAGGTGGGCACGCCTGCTCTGATGGATTCTGTCCTTAACCCCGTGATGCAGGAAATTGCGGTTGTTCTGAAAGAGCCCCGCGAGCAACAACCCGAAACGCTGCAGGTTGAATACAGCTTCAGAACGGGGAATACTCAGGGGCAGTACATCCCTGGCCTTCTTGGTTTCTATTTCTCGATCAGGAATCAACGCCACGACCTCGATTCCATGAGGCAAACGAAGGCTCGTGGCTTCAACCTGCCCCTCTATGACTGCGCTGATTGTCAGCCCCCCAAGAACAGCCGCCGAGGCGTTGTCGGGGTGCCCCTCGGTGGCGGCAGCCGCCTCCAGCACATACTGGCGCTCTGGCGGTGTGCCGAGCTTGATCCAGGAGCCCAGGGCTGTCCCTGCAACAATGGCTGCTGCACTTGAACCAAAGCCCCTGGTCAGCGGAATGTCGTTCCGAATCTTCAATCGCAGGCCGGCAGGAACTGCCTCTCCCGCATGTTCACGAATCATACGAAAGATCAGGTTGCTCTCATCAACCGGGATCTGGCTTGCCCCCACCCCTTCTGGCTCAATAACCAGCTCTTTTCCTTCAGCCACGGCCTCGACCTCGAGATACATCTGCAGGGCGAGTCCTGCCACATCGAAACCGGAGCCGATATTGGAGGTGGATGCAGGAATGCGAACTTTCATGACGGTATTTTCAGCACACATAGATCTTCCCCATCACTGCCCTGCTGCCTGCTCGATCAACCCGGTAAGCTCATCAAGGCCGCCTTCAACGCGAACCGGAGAACCTGCACTTGCAACCGCGCGGTCGGGATCCTTGAGACCATGACCTGTCAGGGTACAGACAATCCTGCCTGAGAGGGATACGTCCCCAGCCCTGGAAACCTTGAGAAGTCCCGCCAGGGATGCTGCCGAGGCCGGCTCAGCAAAGATCCCCTCTCGCGAGGCGAGCAGGCCGTAGGCCTCGATAATTTCATCATCGGTAACCATATCGATACAGCCACCCGACTCATCCCGTGCAGCAATGGCGCGGTCCCAGCTTGCCGGGTTGCCGATTCGAATGGCGGTGGCGAGTGTCTCAGGTTTCTCCACCGGTTTTCCATGCACGAGCGGAGCAGCCCCTGCAGCCTGGAATCCCATCATGACCGGCAAACGTGAACACTTCCCTTTTTCGAGATAATCCCTGTAGCCCGCCCAATGGGCTGTGATATTGCCCGCATTTCCTACCGGGAGAAAATGGTAATCAGGGGGAGTTCCAAAAGCGTCCACCACCTCCCAGGCAACACTCTTCTGTCCCTCAATTCGGTAGGGGTTGACCGAGTTAACCAGGGTCAGCCCCAGCTGGCTCGAAGCGGTCCTGACTATTTCAAGGGCTTCGTCAAAATTACCCGGGATCTCCATCACCCTGGCCCCCTGCATAACCGCCTGGGCCAGCTTGCCCAGGGCGATCTTGCCCTCGGGAATAACCACCCAGCAGGGAATGCCTGCCCGGGCTGCATAGGCCGCTGCAGAAGCAGATGTATTTCCTGTCGAAGCGCAAATCACGCCCTTTGAGCCCTCCTGGGCTGCCTTTGACATCGCCATGGTCATACCACGGTCCTTGAAGGAGCCGGTGGGGTTTGCTCCATCGTACTTGAGCCAGATTTCAAACCCGGCCGAGCGGCCGGTCAGTTTTTCAAACTGGCTCTCAATATTCGAAGCCCGCAGCAGGGGGGTATCTCCTTCCTGCAAGGAGATCACAGGGGTCTGCTCATCAACCGATAGCAGATCCCTGTAGCGTTCGATGATCGAGGGCCGTCCGGAGCAGGTGCGCGTTTCAGTTGACATGGTAGTTCAATCCTCGATCCGAATACGCGTTGTCGGTCCATTGAGCAGATCGGTACGCTCCCTCAACTCATCCAGAGCGCGCGAAACCACCTCATCCTCAACCGCATGGGTCACCAGCACCACCGGAACGGGTTGACCGTGCTTGGCCTCCGGCTGCTGCATGCTCTGAATGTTGATGCCCTTCATCCCGAAAAACGAAGTAACCCTGCCCAGCACGCCGGGAAGATCGAGGACCGTGACGCGGATGTAGTTCCTGACAGCGACCCTGTCGATCGAAACGATTTCAGGGGACTGGCCATTGGCTGAATTCATGGCGGGCCTGTCACCCTTTGCCGCCCTGACGATGTCCGCCACGACACTCGAAGCGGTAGGAAGCGACCCCGCTCCGCTGCCGTAAACCAGCATCGGCCCGATTGCATCGCCCTTTACCTGGACTGCATTCACCTCTTTCCTTACCTGCGCCAGCACCTCGTCCCGGTGAACGAGACAAGGATGTACCCGGAGATCCCAGGAACCATCCTCGTGCCGGGAGCCAATGGAGAGAAGCTTGATCCTGTAGCCGAGCCCGGATGCAAACACGATGTCCTCGGCAGTGATTTCAGCGATACCCTCGGTGAAAATTTTCTCCACCGGAATATGGGAATGCGTAATGATCCTGGCCAACAGGGCCAGCTTATGGGCCGAGTCATCACCATTCACATCCAGGGTGGGATCGGCCTCAGCAAACCCTTTCTGCTGAGCCTCCTCCAATGCCTCGCCATAGCCGAGACCGGCCTCCTCCATCCTCGTCAGGATGTAATTGCAGGTTCCATTGAGAATTCCACTGAGGTGCGTGATCTGGTTGGCTACCAGTCCATTCTGAAGAATTTCTATGATGGGTATCGCTGCGGCAACACTGGCCTCGTAGTAGACGGCCCGCTTATTGGCTACCGCCAGCTCGAAGATCTCATCGCCGTGGAGGGCAAGGGCCGCCTTGTTCGCGGTGACGACATCCTTCCCGTTGGACAGAGCTTCTGTCATCCACTGCAGCGGCATATCGACACCACCCGCCACCTCTACCACCAGTTCGATTTCGGGGTTGACTGTCACATCAGCAGGATCTCCTGTGAACACATCCGGCTTCACAAAGCCGTACACGTTGTGGCGCGTCTTCTCCATGTCCCTCACCACGACCTTGCTGACCTCGATGGAGCGGCCCAGGATCCCGGTGAACACATCACGTCTGCGATGCAGAAGCTCCAGGACGCCGGTACCGACAGTCCCGCAACCGATCAAACCAATTTGATAAGGACTATTCGCCATTTTCAGACCACCGGGATAAATGAATGCCTGCAATCAAGTTCCAGTGAACTCCACCGGCCAGCGCCCCATGGGACCCGGACGGAGACTTCTAACAAAATACTCTCACTTGACTTACGGTCAGGAACCGGACTCGAAAACGGGTTTTCGCCAACATCCCGGTACCTTTGGAATAAAAAGAATCGCCAATTCTATCGCTTTGACTGTTTAGAAATACAGAGGGTTTTTGAGTCGTTTTTTATTGGATAAAACGTAGTTACACCTCAAAATAATATTCTCTCGGGCCGGCCTTCTTATCTCACCTAACTCCAACCCTACCCTTTCGACCCAAACAACCTGGCCGGCCCGCCTTTTTTATTTCGGCTTCCAAAGCCCCTCAAGTCCTGCAAAACAGGGCTGTTTTGCTGTTTAAGCCGCAACTAAAAACCCCAATGCCCCTGTGGGGGACGAATCCGTCTCAAAATTGCCTGCTAGCGAAGCAGCGCCTGTAGACGCTCTGCAGCCAGGGTTACCCCCTATTGACCTATCTAATTACTGTAGAACAGGATAAGGGGCCCTGAAGGAAAGAGATCCAGGACGGGAGAGAAAAGAAAAACGTGCCCAAGATGGATAGAACGTAGCAGAGCAATAAACACTTGGCGAGAATGCTTAGGGGTAGGACATCTTGGGCACTCTATTATTTTTAGTACCCCTCTGAAGGCTCTGCAACTTTATTTCAAACAACAGCCGTAACCATTCAGTACGGGCCGGTCCATAGGGATCTTAAGAGTTTCTATTGTAACTATTTACAAATTCCCAGGAGATCTTCCCATTCCTCCCACCCAGGCTCTGTAACGCTCTCAAAGCATACAGCCCCTGCCGGGCACTGCCCTGCAGAGCTTGAGGGCCCCACCCACAAGGCCCGCATTCCATGCCCAAGCGCCGGTAATATATCAGCCTCCAGTGAATCGCCCACGTGCAGGATGTTTTCGGCCCTGCAGCCCGCCTTTTCAACCGCCTGTTCAAAAACCACCGGGTGAGGTTTCTCCCATCCGATCTCGTTGGATATGACAAACTCATCGAACAACTCCAGCAGCCCGAGTTTCTCGAGGGTCCATCTCAGGCGACGATCCCAATTCGACAGGATCCCCAGCCTGAATCCCTGTCGGCGTAATCTATCCAGCAGAGGGCGAATACCCGGATCGAGGGTCCATGCGGAAGGCTCCACAAAGTACAGGTAAAGATCCTCAAATACCTCTCCCATTGCCTCGCTGGAAATGGTATCGCCAAAAGTATCTGTAACGATCCGCCTCCATTCATCCCGCAGGATCTCGTCAGAGCAGGCATACCCCCTTGCCCTTGCACGCTCCTTGGAATCATTCCAGGCCTGGAGGAACTGGCGGTCGAGAAAATCCGCCTCTACCCGGAAGCCATGCTCGGCGGCGCGATTCGAATACACGGTCCCCACCGATGGAAGCACCCTGAGGAGAGTTCCCCCGCAATCGAAGTAAACGAACTGAATTTCAGCTCTATTGGCCCCTGTCATAAGCAGGGAGTATACCAGATCGGGGTGCGAGGTCGTGAATCCTCGCGCCGCAGACATGGCATTGCGTTGGCTCCGGGCCTGCGATATCCTCTTCCATTCAAGTGGGTCCTCGTAGCTCATCTGGATAGAGCGGCGGTTTCCTAAACCGCAGGTAGCAGGTTCGAGTCCTGCCGGGGATACCATTTTTTATCCGGACAGGGGAATCACTCCGGAGTGCCGACAGCGGGAAGGTGATCAGCCATCACGGCATCGGTCCTCTTCAGCTCAGCAATAGTCGCCGCCCGCATGGTACGCAACCTCTTGCGATGGGCCGGCTCCAGCGCGAGATTGTGAAGCTCCCCGGGATCGTTCTCGAGATCGTAAAGCTCCTCGATCTCTCCCTTGACCAGGGTTCGGATGTATTTGTGCCGTCCTTTTGCCAGCGACACCCACCAGGGCACCTTTGCCGTGGCGTAGAGCTTTGCCGGGTCGACAGGAACCCTGTCGGTATCAGCGCCAAAGGACTGGCCGGTCAGGATTGTCAGTGCAGGATGCTCCCAGCGCCTGCCGGGTTTTTTCAGAAGAGGTGCCAGGTCGTGCCCGTGCATCTTCCATGGTAATTTGAGGCCGGCAAAGCCAAAGAAGGTCGGAGGCAGATCGGTGCCGCCCACAGGTGAAGGGCAGACACCTCCAGGGGGAATAACCCCCGGGAAACTCATAATCAGCGGTCCCCGGATGTTGGCGTCGTAGGGAGCCACCTTCTGCTGGAAACCATGCTGCCCCCAGGCAATCCCCTGGTCGGCAGCATAAACCACCAGCGTGTCTCGATCCTGGCCGGTCTCCCTGAGCGTCTTCAGCAGACGCCCCACCGCCTCATCGAGCGCCAGGACACTCTGGTGGTATTGCCGCACCCAGGCCTGCAGGTCGTTTCCATGCAGAGGCATATTCTTCACTGTACGCAGTTTCCGAGCCGGGTTCAGCTCAGCCCTTCCATCCTTCCCTCGAACCCAGGTATCCCTCTTGCGGACATATTCCGGCTTGCCGCTGCGCTCCGGGAAGATATCTCCGGGCAGGGGAACTCCGACCCCGGCATAGGCAGCACGGTGGCGCTCAGCCGGGGTATAAGGCCCGTGAACCGCGCCGTAACAGAGCCAGAGGTACCAGGGTTTCTTTCCATCCCGATGGTCTCCCCTGATGTATTCAACAGCCCGGCCGGTATACCAATCAGTGGTATAGCCGGCAACCTTCGCTGCCGGCTTGCCATTGATCTCGATCAACTGGTCGCCGTAATAATTACCCGCGTTGGCAGGATGACGCGGGCGGTTCCAGACCACCTGGTAATCCCAGTCGCGCCCGAAGCCCGTATCCACACCGGTATGCCACTTGCCGATCTGCGCCGTATGGTAACCCGCCTCCCGGAAGACACTCGGCCAGAAAGGGCACTCCTTCGGATCGTAGGTGCTGGCAGGATAGCGCCCCTCCATACGCATGGACTTCACCCCGTACTGATGGTGACCGGTCAGCATGGTCGCTCGGGAGGGCATGCACCAGGAGCCGATATAAGCATGGGTAAAACGAACCCCCTGCCTGGCCAGCCGGTCTATATTAGGAGTCTTCACCCACTTGTAGGCTTCCGGGTAGCAGCTGACCGTACGATGAGACTGGTCATCGGTATAGATAAACAGGATGTTCGGCCTGTCGGCAGCCAGCGCGCAGCTGGACAACAGCACAAGAACTGCAATTCGGAAAAGGTGCATGAATAAAGTCTCCAGGGGGCAGGCCTAGGTTGTACCTGAGAACCAACACCCTGGAGAAACGAATAATGAGGTGAACCCCTGATCCCCTGCGGCTAAAATGACGGTTCGCTACAGCCGGAGAAGCTCGAGATCCAGATGACACCCATCAAAGCTCTATTAACCCTCAATGGAGAGGTCATCCACGACCTGCTGGCATGAAAATATTCCATCTCATCATCGTGACCGGCCTGCTGTTAGCCACCTACCCCGCGCAGGCCAATGATTTCCCACAATGGCGTGGACACAACGGCGCCGGCCTTATCAAGGACTCGGTACCGCTGGCGGAATCCTGGACAAGCAAGGGGCCCGGCAAGTCCTGGGAGAGTGAAACCTTTCCCCAGAAATGTGGCTATGGAAGCCCTGTGATCGCCGGCGGCCAGGCCTTTCTCTACATCAACTGGCGCTCACAGACCGAGGTCCCCTATCGACGTCTCAGCAAAGAGATACTCAGGAGGCTTGGCTGGTTCAACCAGGGTGAAATGCCCGCCGCCCTGCTCACTGCAATGGAGAAAGCCCGGGCAGGGCTTCCCCCTAATCTCCTCGGACGGGCTCTCGAAGACCGCATCGATACCTGGATCGAGAAGAACCTGGGCAAAAACGACAAGCGCTGGAAAAGTGTCATCTCCCGGCGGCTGAAGGCAGGTCCGGATGCGATCCCGCTCGATGTCCTCAAAAAATTTGACGCTGTCGAGGATCATGAGTTTCCCACCCAGGAAAGCCTCGAGGCCTGGTTCGAAAAAAACGACATCCCCGCAAAGCTGCGGGAGCGCACCTTGAGATCTATTCCAACGACGCTCGATGCAGCACGAGATGTCCTCCTCTGCGTCAACCTCAAGGATGGCGAGACCGCCTGGAAATACAGTGCGGCTGGTAAGCTCGAAGAGAGAACCGGATCGAGCACCCCCTGTGTACACCAGGGCAAGGTCTATTTCCTGGGGACCACCCACGCCCATTGCGTCGACCAGCAAGACGGTAAGCCCCTCTGGACAACAGAGTTGCCCGATGGAGGCGGCGCCTCGTCATTCATCGTCACCGGCGGTAAAGCGTTGGTCGTGGCCAGGCACCTGCTGGCCTTCGACAAAGAAACCGGAGTGATCCTCTGGCAACAGCCCAAGGTGCGCAGCAGGGATTCATCCCCGGCCACCTGGAAGCATGGTGAAAAATCCTACGCGCTCGTCAACGGTGATGGGAAACGCTTCAGCTGTGTCGATACGCAGACTGGAGAACTCGCCTGGACAGCCAGGGGCGGAGGAGTCTCGACTCCGGTCATCGCAGGAGATACAGCCGTCCTGCACACCAACGATGATAAGCTCGGCCTGGTCGCCTACAAGCTCAGCCCAACAGGAGCCCGGCCTCTCTGGAATATTCCCCGCAAGAGCCGGGGCGCAGCCTCCCCGATCGTGACCGGGGACACCGTCTACCTGTTCGGGGGAGACGAGGCGCTCTGCGTGGCGCTTCGCGATGGTTCGGTTCACTGGCGACACTCGAAAAAAGTCGAGATCACATCCCCCATTCTCGCAGATGGGAAGATCATCAGTATCGCCAGCGGAGGCAGGCAGCTGTGGATAACCCGGGCTGACAGCGGAGCCTTCCAGGAGCTCTCCAGTTCCCGCCTGGCAGGCACAAGATGTTCTTCTCCTGCCCTGGCCGATGGCCACCTGGTGCTCCGGCTGGCCGATCGCCTGGCAAGCTTTGACCTGCGGCAATCAAACGGAAACTGATCACATCCCAGCCTGGTTTTCCGCCTTCCCTCCTTTGAAGATGGCTTGCCCCTGCCCTGGAAATCGACCAGGATTTCCCCGGGAACAACTCCCCCGCAAGCGCACGACTTAACTCCTTCTAAAATGGCGCTTTAAAGCGTTACATGCTCAAAAAGGTCTCTGAGTGCAATATTAAAGCTATTTCTTAACTTGCCATTTAAACATGTCGTATTAGAATGCACTCTATGTCGATCAGGAAATACACCCTCAAAGAGCTCGAG
>JAYGDV010000173.1:0-4197 GCA_046582735.1 Planctomycetota bacterium | reverse complement strand
GTCATTTTGCGAATGGGGATATTGATGGCTGCGGGAAGGTGGTCGTGAAGGAAGTCATCCTCATAGCGGACGTCAACGAATACGGCGCCCTCGGAGCTGACCAGCTCCTCGACCTCCGGAGTATCCAGCAGCCTTCTCTTATTGGCGAATTCAGGAAGGCCCCGGAGTTCACCCACCGGTCTTCCATTGGGGTGGCGCATCGGGAACTCGTCCGCGATCCATTTTTCGTAGCCGCCGATCAGGAACCGGCAGTCGTATCCGAGTCCAGACAGGATTCCGCAGAGCTCAGAGCTGCGATTGCCCGAGAAGCACAGCAGCACGGCCTGTTTTTTTCCGCCGCCAAGGAGCCCGGGGTCGTTCTTGATGTCCGGGTAACGGATCGGGCGGCTGCCTTCTATGCTGCCCATCTCGATTTCCTCAGGTTCGCGCACATCAACGAGGAAGGGGCTGGAGGTCCTGATCAGCTTCTGCAGCTCTTCTGCGCCCAGGCCGAACGGGTGCTCCAGCTGCTCGCCCAGGCCCAGGGTTTTCAGGGAGCTGTCCTTCTTCTCGATTCCGCTTTCCAGCTCGGGGCGTACGAGGTTTCTCCGCAGGCGCTCGTTTTTCCTGTCGATGCTCCTGCAGTACTGGAGGACATTGGCCGTGGCCGATACCACCAGGATTGCCAGCAGTGTCTTTACAAGCCAGGACGGGATGCCTGCCTTTGAGTGCCGGTTTTCGGGTTCGAGGTGCTCCCTGCGTCGTTTGCGGGCGAAGAGGATGCCGCCGACGGATACAGCCAGCAGCCCGAGAACCTGGCCGACGCTGGCGAAGATACCGATCACCACATCGGGGGAGGGGATGGCGAAAAGAGGGGCGCAGACCAGCAGGTTGATCGCCATCGCCCAGGTGAACCCGAAGAGGCCGAGGCTGCCAGGGAATGCCGGCCTGTAGCGGCGGGCTTCCGAGGACCTTGGATAGATGTTTTCCCGGGCCGTTTCAGTCAATTGGTCACCTGCGATTGCTGGCCCGGGAGATGGGGGCTCTTCAGTCCCCTTCTCGGTCTTCCACATTGCCCCGGGTCATCTTCTCTGGCTTCCCGCTGTCGTGAAGCCGATTCGAAATACTGCGATTTCAGTAAAGTTTCATGGCGCAAAATGCCGACCCTGTAGCAGAGTCCGCGAATTCCCCCTGTTTCCAGGCGGGTCACGGAAGCCCAGGGCGCTTGCTTCTTTTCTTCATCCTGTCTTTTGAGCAGGACAGGTAGTTGAACACAGCCCCACCTAAAGGAGAAAAGTGTTTCCACAAACTCTTGAAAAAACAGAGTTTATGGGAATTACAGAGGGTTTACCGGACCATGGGAAGGCCCCGAAGGCGCATTATTCCGTCCTCAGCCGGTGGTGACGTTCCGGGCTACTGGCTGGTCCTGGCGGTACTGTCTCGAATCCAGTGGCAGTGAGATGGTGAAGGTCGAGCCCTCATCGACTCTGCTGCTGACCGTGAGATCGCCGCCGAGAAGGCGCGCAAACTGCCGGCTGACGCTGAGTCCGAGTCCGGCACCTCCAAACTTCCGGGTAGAGGAAATGTCGTTCTGGGTGAACGGCAGGAAGATTTCCTCCATCTTTTCAGGGGGGATTCCCATTCCCGTATCGCAAACGCTGATCACCATCATGGCGGGCTCTACACCTTCGCTCCCGCCGGCCTCGATGCGTACGCCACCCTGGTCGGTAAACTTGATGGCGTTATCAACGACGTTTTCAAGCAGCCGCTGAAACTCAGCGGGTGCGGTATAGACCATCAGGTCCAGCTCGGGATGCAGGTGGAGGTCGAGTTCAAGGCCTTTGCGCGAGGCACGTTCTCTCCATTGTCCCTCCAGCCTGGACAGGGTGGCCAGGGGGTTGATAGGGGAGAGCTCAAAGCTCATGCTGCGTGATTCGATTCGGGCGATATCAAGGATGTCGTCGACGAGGGTGAGCAGTGAACCTGCGCAGGTCTTCGCCTCGGCGAGAAATTCCTCGTTCCCGGCCGCTCCGGGTTCTTCAGGCGACAGCGCCAGCTCGAGGCAACCCAGCACGCCGTTGATCGGGGTGCGGATCTCGTGGCTCATGTTGGCAAGGAACTGGGACTTGACCTTGTCCGCCTGCTGGGCGACCAGCAGCGCCTCGGTCTTTTCTTTCATCTCACGGGCGACCTTTGCATACGATTCCTTCAGGTTGTTGCGCATCTTGTCCATGGTGAGGGCAAGGTTGCCGAGCTCATCCTCGGTGGTTGGCTTGATGGGAGATTCCAGGTCTCCGTTACCAATCCTGTTGGCATGTATGCTGAGGTCATCGATGGGGTCGAGTACACTGCGCCGCAATACCTTGCCGAGGACGACGGCAAGCAGGAGGAAGGTCAGTGCGGCTCCAAGCAGGAGTCGCCAGGTGCTTGCGTCCAGCAGCTTCTCGAGGCGCCCGGTTGAAAGCCAGACCTCGACATAGCCGAGTGTAGCCTTGGGTCCGCCCTTGTCCTTTATCTGGACCAGCGCTTTGAAATACTGCGCGCCCTCGGGGGAATCCTGCGCGGGTTTTTCGCCGTAGTTGGCAACGAGGACGTCCCTGTCATCCGCGGTCTGGGTAACCTTGATATAGCAGACATGGGGGCTGTCCTTCGTCGCTTCCTCGACGAAAGTCTCGAGCTCGGGGAAGTTGTTCGACAGAAGCGGTTCGACGCAGCCGGCGGCGAGGGTCTGCGAGAGGGTCTCTCCATTGTGATTGAGATCTTCCCACAGGATCTTGCGCTCGCTCCTGAGAACCAGGGAGATGGTCACGATGGAGGTGACCACGAGGCTTGCAAGCACACCTGTCCTGATTCTGTTGCTGAGTTTTTTCATGGGATTTACCGTCCCCCCGGGAGGCCCGCAGGAGCTTCTGTGGGTCTCGCGGGCAGTGTGGGCATCATTCAGGGCGTGTCGGCAGTCTCATTTCCATCCGAGCCAGGGAAGAATCCCCTGGAGCGCTCCATTCCCTTGCGAACGAAATCATATTCTGAGTCGACGCAGGGGGCGAAACCCGACAGGCTCTTTGAGAAGGTCTTCAGAATTTCCAGGTTGGTTGTGTTCAGGAGGACATCCTGCAGTGCGACGAAGTGGTCTTCTGCAATATTGCTGCGGGCGACCCAGGGCTTGGTGACGTTGTCGAAGGACTTCAGCGCCCGCAGGCCCTTTTCCCTGTACTTGGCAAAGGTGCTTTCCTTGGCGGCGCCGGCATCATATTTGCCGTGCAGGACAGCGGCGACGACCCGGTCATGGCGGCCGAGGTAATCGAAGCTCTCGAGTTCGTTGACGGAGATTCCCGCCTCGACGAGCTCGGCCTGCGAGAGATAGCGGCCGATGGTGCTGTTCTCATCACCAAAGGCGAAACTCGATCCTTGCAGGTCATTCAGTGAGCCGAAGGAGCTGTCTTCACGCACCAGGATGATGCCGTTGAAACGTCTCTTGCCCTTGTTTTCCTCGATGGCAAGCAGGCGAACCTCCGGGTTCCTGTTCTTGGCAATCACATAGGAAGCCGGCCCGAACCTGACGAAATCGACCTCGCCGTTGATGAAGGCTTCCAGCGCAAGCTCGTAGGTCTTGTAGATCACGAGCTTGATCTGGGGGGAGTCTTCAATCCGGGTAGCGATCTCATCCTCGATATAGCGCAGCATCGGCTTGAACTTCTTATACATCTCCGATGGCTTGTCGGAGGTGTAGACGCCGAAGCTCAGGGTCGGGATGCTCTCCGAGACACTGGGCACGACCTTCGTCTTCGTGGCGTAGCTCGGTTCGTTGGAGTTGAAAACAGCGAGAATCACCAGGGTAACGAGAAGCACGAGGAACGCTGCGACGGGAACGATGTGCAGGCGCAGAATAAATTTAAGCATGATCTTCCTTCCTGTATTTCAGACCATTGAATAACTCAGTGAGGTGACGGCCGCCCGGCCCTGTCGACGCGTTTTCGAGTGCTCAATAGAAACAGCCGAAAACGGTCATTGACCAAGGCATCCGAACGCCGGATTCAGTCCCTTTACATTGACAATATCGGTGTCCCTGCAGGGAATTCTTGAAGGCGGAGGGTTCCAGGGGGTGGATAACACCTCGGGACAGGCTTATCGGCACCACGAAGGGGGCCTGCGCGGCGGAACCGGGGGCCGGGAGGCCCTTGTAAGTCGCTCTCCGCCGGCTCTCTATTTGCTTTCCAG
>JAYGDV010000164.1:0-3140 GCA_046582735.1 Planctomycetota bacterium | reverse complement strand
CGGGCCCGCCAGATCCAGGGCCGCCCCCTGGCGGCGGCTTCGGGCTTGACCAATATGCAGCGGTGCCCAGCGAGCTTGAATTCATAGCGCCCGAATCCTCCAAAACTGCCTTTCGTTTTCCTGAGCTCGGTGGCAACAGGTTTCTGCTGCTTCGGTTTCTCTTCGGCCGGCAGTGGCGCGGAAGTGCAGAGCAGTAAGGCGGCGGCGTAATAACAGGTTCTCATCTGGCTGACCCCGGTGATGCTGGTTGTCTGAGGTGCCGCCCTGGTTAACGGCATGGACAGCATCTAACCACATTGCGCGGCTGAAAACATCCCGGGGAAAGGGAATGGAGTCGATTCCTTCCCCCGGCTCTGCCAGAATGAATCGAGGTTGCATGGCTGTGTTTCGTTGAGAGGATCAATGGCGGGTACCAAGGGACAGGCGAACGAAGGCGAGCCACTGGAAAGGCTCGATGACTGGGATGATTTTGTGGTCGAGCGCTATCCCGAGGAAGGCTCTCCCGGCCAGGACCGCCGCAAACGCACCGGCGAGGCCTTTCGTGATTATCGCGCCAAGGCGCCCCCCGGGGTAAAAGAGTTCTACAGGCTCAACCACGCGGGCCAGACCCTGGAGTTCGTCAAGGGAAAGAAGGAAGAGTATCTCGGTCTTGACCACAAGGCCATGGGGGTCTGGGAGGCCATCGATTTGCTGGACACGCTTGTCGACGACAGCGATCCCGACACGGAGCTCTCCCAGCTCGAGCATCTGCTGCAGACCGCCGAGGCAATTCGCGGGGCTGGCCATCCGCGCTGGCTCATCCTTACCGGCCTGGTTCATGATCTCGGCAAGCTGCTCTGTGTTTTCGGAGAGCCTCAGTGGGCGGTGGTAGGCGATACGTTCCCGGTTGGCTGCAGATTTTCCGACGAGGTGGTTTTTCCCGAATTCTTCGAGTCAAACCCCGACTCACACGATGAAAGGTACCAGGGCGCTGTTGGCATTTACGAGGAGGGTTGCGGGCTCGACCAGGTCCACCTTTCCTGGGGCCACGATGAATATCTCTACCAGGTGGTTAAGGATTACCTGCCGGAGGAGGCGCTCTACCCGATTCGCTACCATTCTTTCTATGCCTGCCATCGGGAAGGGGCCTACGGGCAGCTGATGAATGACCGTGACCGGGAGATGTTCCAGTGGGTGCGAACATTCAATCCCTACGACCTCTACTCCAAGGATGAGAATCCGCCCCTGGTCGAAGAGCTCCGCCCGTTTTACGAAGAGCTGGTGGACGAATATCTTCCCGGCAAGCTGAGCTGGTAGAGGGCAGGAGCCCTGCCTCAGGCGAGAATCTTGCGGATGACCTTTCCGGCGACATCCGTCAGGCGGAAGTCGCGGCCGTTGTAACGGTAGGTCATCTTCTCATGGTTCATTCCCAGTAGGTGAAGGATCGTGGCGTGGAGGTCGTTGACATGGACCTTGTCGACCGCGGCCTTGTGACCGAATTCGTCGGTTTCTCCGTAGCTGGTGCCACCCTTGACTCCACCTCCGGCGAACCAGGTGGTGAATGCGTGGGGATTGTGGTCGCGTCCCGGCTTGCCGCCTTTCTGGGCGACAGGGAGCCGTCCGAACTCTCCACCCCAGACGATGAGGGTTTCATCGAGAAGTCCCTTCTGGTCGAGGTCGGTCAGCAGGGCGGCTATGGGCTGGTCGGTTTCCTGGGCAAAGCCGGTATGGTTGCCGCGAATATCTGAATGCCCATCCCAGCTTCTCTGGTTTTCCATGCCGCCTGAGTAGATCTGCACGTAGCGAACTCCGCGCTCAATCATCCGCCGGGCGGTGAGGCACTGCGCTGCGAAGTGGCTGCATTTGTTGTTGTCGAGTCCGTAGAGCCTCCTGGTATGTTCCGGCTCAGACTGGAGGTTGAGAGCCTCCGGAGCAGCGCTCTGCATGCGGTAGGCGAGCTCGAAGCTCTCGATTCGCGCTGCAAGCTCTTCCTCGTGTGGGTTTTTCTTGAGGTGTTCCTGGTTCAGGCGAGCGAGCAGGTCGAGCTGCCGGCGTTGCTGGGCAGGGTTCATTTCGCCCGGCCGCTTGAGATTGTCGATGGGCTCTCCCTTGGGCCGCAGGTGTGTTCCCTGGAATACACTCGGGAGGAATCCCGCCCCCCAGTTTGCCGCATGGCCCTTGGGTAAACCCCGGCCCTTTGGATCACTCATGACAACAAAGGCAGGCAGGCTGTCGCTCTCGCTGCCGAGCCCATAGGTGACCCAGGAGCCTACACAGGGATAGCCCATGCGCGGCAGGCCGCAATTCATCATGAACAGGGCGGGTGAATGATTGTTGGATTCGGTGTGGCCGGAGTGGACAAAGGCCATCTTGTCGACATGTTTCGAGAGATTTGGAAAAAGAGATGAGACGGGCTTGCCGCATTCTCCCTGGGGTTTGAACTCGAAGGGGCTCTTCATGAGCCCTCCGACAGCGCCGCTGAAGAACCCGGTGAACTTGTCAAAACCCTTCAGTGGCTTGCCATCCCACTTTTCCAGGGCTGGTTTATAATCCCAGGTGTCTACCTGGCTGGGGCCGCCGTTGATAAAGAGCCAGATGACCGATTTAGCCGCAGGCTTGAAGTGCGGTTGCCTCGCGGCAAGGGGATTGAAGGCATTTTCGCCCGGGGCTCCGAGGAGTCCCTGGTCGTTGAGTAACCCCATGAGCCCCAGGCTGCCGAGTCCCATCCCGCAGCGCTGCAGCATCCTTCTTCGGTTCAGGGTCTGCCAGTGGTTCCAGGTTTCTGTCATGGTTCGGTTCTCATTGGATGTAGATGAATTCGTTCAGTCCGAAGAGCACCTGGCAGAAATCAGCCAGGGCCAGCCGGCGCGCCTCTTTACTGTTGCGGCCGGCTTCGACATAGGATGCCTCCTGCTGGGAGACAAAGGCGACCGCTGCGCTGCGTTCTGTTTGCGAGGGTTTACGGCCGAGGGCCGTATGGTAGCCCTGGTTAACGGCAGCGGGGATCCCGCCCGTTGCGGAGGCCGCCTGGAGCTTTTCCGTGAATTTCGTCGCCGCCCGGCGAATATGCGGGCTGTTCATGAAGAGGAGGGCCTGGGGCGCGATGATGGTGTTCGGACGACTTCCCTGGCTGACCAGGGGTTCGGGGGAGTCGAACAGCT
>JAYGDV010000137.1:0-2721 GCA_046582735.1 Planctomycetota bacterium | reverse complement strand
GGCCTGTTGGCCAAGGAGATGGTGGTTACACTTCCTGCTGTGCTCCTGCTGGTTGACCTTGTTCGCCGCCCGGTACTGGGTGGGCGCCGGCTGGTCTTCCACTCCCTTCTCTGGCTGGTAGCGCTGACCTCAACCGCGGTCACTCTTTCAACCCCCGGCCTTGTCGCCTCGCAGGAGGGTGGGGGTGGGTTGGCGGTGATCTACAATGCCAGCCTCTATGTGGTTCGTTACCTCGAGCTCCTTGTGTTCCCGGTATCACAGAGCATCGATTACTCCTATGCAGCCATCACAGAATCGAGCGGGCTTTTCAGCCCACCGGCTGTGGTGGTATCCATGCTCCTGGTGCTGGGGCTGGTCCTGCTGTCTGTCTGGGCTTACCGCCGGGGCAGGGGGGTGCTGGGCCTGGCAATTCTCTGGTTCCTGGGAACCCTGGTTCCTGTGCTTCAGTTTGTTCCCATCGCTGAACAGTTCGCTGAACATTTTGTCTACCTGCCGTCCATCGGCATCGCCCTGCTTGCAGGTTACCTCTTGCTGCAGGCCTGGAAATGGAATCAATTCTATGGCGGCGCAATAGCTAAAGCGCTGGTGATTCTCTTGGTTGTCCTGACGGTTCGCCGAAACGGTGATTGGGATACCCGCGAGTCTCTCTATGCTTCGGCGGTCCGGGAGCAGCCACAGTGCGCACGGGCTCACTTCGAATACGGTAACGCGCTTATCGACAGCACCGTACTTGGTTCCCTGGCGGGTTCCCTGGCGGCCCTGGTGATGTTTGACAGGGCCCTGGAGATCTGGCAGAACCGGCCGCTGGAGACCTACCTCGGCTACAAGCTGCGGATTCATGCCCAGCGGGGTCTGATCTATTCAGTACTTGGAGAGAAAAGTCCTGCTCGCCTCAGGGATTCCATTCGCGAATTCAGGCTTCTTTTTTCACAGAGAGACAGTGATGGAAAGGAGCTGGCGAAATCGACCCAGCCCGTTCTGCTCGGCCTGCGCCGGCAGCTGGCCTCCTGCCTCGAGCGTGCAGGAGACCTCGACGAAGCGCTTCTTGAATACAGGAAGGTCATTGAACTGGCTGGGGATTCAGGGGATGCGCTGGCTGCTCGGTTCCAGGTTCACCAGATTCTGATGAACAGAAAAGAGTTCGATGAGGCGATATGGGTCCTCGAGGAGATCATCGAGGTCGCCGGCAGAAAGAAAACGGCCAGCGCCGAAAGCCTGAATGCACAACTGTATCTTTTCACCATTCTCCTTGAGCACAAGAAGGATTTTGATTCCGCCGAGGCTCTCATCGAGGGTCTCTTGCGGGCGGCGGCTGATGATGGACAGAAGGTGGGCTTCCTCCTGAGGTGGGCGCAGGTTTTTGACCGCCAGGGGAACCTCGATGCCTGTGTAGCAAAACTGGAGGAAGCGCTGCAGATCGATCCTGCATCGGTCGCGGTATTGGAGAGCATCGCTCCGATTGAGAGCAAGAGGAACCGCAAGGAGAAGGCCGAAGAGTATTTTCGCCGGCTGCTGCAGGTCAACCCCGGAAATTCCATAGCACTGCAGGGCCTCAGGGAGCTCAAGGTTCGAAAAGATGCGGGACCCGCTCGCGGAGTAAAGGAGCTCGAGGCCAGGAAGGTGCTGGAGAGCATGGAGGAGACTGCACGGGGGCACGAGCAGAAAAAGCAATGGCCGGCCGCCAGGCAGAGCTGGGCGCATATCGCAGAGAAGGCGGCTGAGGTGGGGGAGGGCAGTAAGCTGGCTGAAGCTTACCGGGGCCTCGCCCGGGCCGAGGTGTACCTCGTTCGCCCCCGGCAGGCTCTCGGCTACCTGGAGAAGGCCCTTGCCCTTGGAGCCGGCCGGACGGAGACACTTCTCGCCCTGGGCGATCTGTATTTCGGGCAAATTGAGGAGCCTGCGCGGGCTGAAGATTACTACAGGCAATACCTCGAGGCTCTCGGTCCTGCCGGGAAAGCGGCGCCCGGGGCTTACCTCAACCTTGCACGGCTGGTGTCGGCGAGGTCCGCGCTTGATTCCATCGAGTTTTACGAGAAGGCGGCCGGCCTTGGCATTCTTGATGAGTCGGGTCCTTCGACCGCTGAGATAGAGAAAGAAATGGGGCTGCTCTATACGAAGCTCGGGTTGTGGAAGCAGGCCTTCGATATGCTGTCGAAATACCACAAGGGGCTCGGTGCCGACAAGGCGGATGAGCGCCGGGATATCGAGGAGATTCTGAATATTCACGTTCTGCCGAAGCTGCTCGGGGACGAAAAGAAAAAGACCGGCAGCAGGTAAGGGAAACAGCACCTATGAGGCTTCACAGGATCTGGCTACCCGGTGCCCGCAAGGGGCGCAGCTACTCTCTCGATGCGAAAGAGTCGCACCATCTCATCACGGTAATGAGGAGAGCTGAAGGCGATGAGGTGATCGTTATCGCGGGTGGAGACCGGGTCTGCCATGGGGTGATCGAGTCTATTCAACGGGAGGGAGAAACTCCGCTCGTGAAGGTTGCTGTCGGAGATGATTATTCCGCCGAGCCGCCTGCGTTGAAGCCCTGGGTGGTGGGTGTTTCGGTGGTAAAGGAACGTAATTTCGAGCTTTCCATCCGTATGCTTTCAGAACTCGGGCTGGAGGGGATTGTGCCCCTGGTGAGTGAACGAGGACAAATTTCCCTGGCTGCGGGTTCCGGTAAGGTTGAACGCTGGCGGCGGATTGCCCTCGAGTCGGCCAAGCAATGCG
>JAYGDV010000116.1:0-4682 GCA_046582735.1 Planctomycetota bacterium | reverse complement strand
CTCTTCATAGCGGGGGATGGCATCCTCTCAGCGCCCCACGGGCCGGATCTCGCTCCCGCCCATCCCTGTATCACCCAGCTTCTTCCGCATCTCCCCGGCCAGGCCCTGCAATCTCCGGACAACCCCGGGATTGGCAGCTGCCACGTTGAGCTTCTCACCGACATCCTTCTCGAGATCAAAGAGGCTCAGCGGAATCCTGCCGGTAGCGCGGGTCCCCGGCTGTCCGTCCTTCCCGGGCGGCTTCTGCTGGACAAAACCCTGCGGGAAGAGCAATTTCCACTTGCCGCTTCGAACCCCTGAGAGCTTCGCCCCTGAATAATAATAGAAGGCTTCATGAGGAGTCTTCGCGCCTGTCTTGCTGGACATCAGGGGCCAGATGTTTCTGCCGTCGATCTTCCTCTGCGGCAGCTTCATGCCGCCGAGATGGGCTATGGTGGGCAGGATATCGATCGTCGAGGCGAGCTCGGAGCATTCCGATCCCGCCTGTATCTTTCCAGGCCACCACATGATGCAGGGCACCCGGAAGCCGCCCTCAAAAGGCGTCCCCTTGCCCTCGCGAAGGGGTCCGGCAGATCCTGCATGGTCCCCGTAGAGCAACCAGGGCCCGTTGTCGGAGGTAAAGACCACCAGGGTGTTCTTCTCCAGCTCCAGCCGGCGGAGGGTATCGAGGATGCGGCCGACCCCGGTGTCGATCTCGCCGATCACATCGCCATAGAGCCCGCCGCCACTTTTGCCCTCGCTGTCCTTCCTTACGAAGAGAGGAACATGGGGCATCGCATGCGGCAGGTAGAGCAGGAAAGGGCGCTCCCTGTTTTTCTCGATGAACTTCACCGCCCGGTCGTTGTACCAGGTTGTCAGGTGGACCTGGTCCTTCGGCAGCATCTTTGGATTGAGGATCTTTCCGTTTTCCATAAGAGGAAGGTCCGGAAACCGGAAGCGTTTGCCGTTTTCCGGATGGTAGGGCCACATATCGTTGGAATAGGGCAGCCCGAACCATTCATCGAAGCCCTGGCTGGTCGGCTGGAACCTCGGCAGGTGCCCGAGATGCCACTTGCCGTACATTCCCGCAGCGTACTGCTTCTGCTTGACCACCTCTGCGATCGTCATCTCAGCAGGGTGGAGCCCGGTTTTCGATCCCGGACCGAAATTGCCCGGCACCCCCACCCGTACCGGGTAGCAACCGGTCAGAAGGGCCGCCCGGGAAGGTGAACAGACCGAACGCGCAACGCAGAAGCTGGTGAACTTCATCCCCTCGCTGGCCATCCGGTCGAGATTCGGGGTCTTGTAGCCTTTCGCTCCGAAGGGACCGATGTCGGCATAGCCCATGTCATCACAGAAGATCACGACGAAGTTCGGCGGGCGCGGCGCCGCAGTACTCCCCGCTGCCAGGCAACAGCAGGGGAGAGCCGGAACTACGGTTGTGGCAAGCAGGGCAACCAGGACAACGCGTTTCAGGGCGCTCAGCACAGCATTCACCTCACGGATTTGCAGGATTTCAAATACCGCCCGGGGCGGATTACTTCAGGTCAGAGGCTTTGACCCCGGACCACGGGTTCTCAAGGGTAATCTTAACGGCCAGCTCTCGCAGTACCTTATCGAGCTTCCCCTCCTCTCCCTTCCTCAGGACGGGCAGCTTGCGCGGGTCGAGCTTGTGCACGGCCGCGAGGTAGAGATAGCTCTCGAGCAGGATGACAGCCGTTCCCGAATGGATCGGGTCGGCATAGAGAGCCGAGTCACGGTCTTTCCTGCTGGCGGCAAGAACCCGGCTGATCACCGGCAGCTTCTTTTTTTCCAGCAGGCGCCTCAGCTCCAGCATGGCGTGAGAGCTCCTGATGCTGAAAACCTTTCCGGGGTACTTTTTCTTCAAGGCCTTCAGCTTCACATCCATATTCTTATCGAGCCCGGCTATAGCCTTCTCAAAAGCCTTCAGCGTCAGGATCTTCTTCCCCCGGTCGTCTTCCTCGACGTCTTTCCAGATCTCACCTGCAGCCCCCCGCAACGCCTTTGCCTCACGCGAGCTGCTCCCGTAGTTGGAACGCCCCCCATCGGCAGCCGGCCAGCCATCCTGCAGGTAAAACTTCATGCCGGGGTTGTACTTCAGCGCGAAGTCGATCCAGCGCGAGATGTCCTCCACATCGGCCCAGTAGTAGTACATGCCCATCGCCATGTAATCCCACTTGCCGGTCATCAGCGCCGGGCGGGTCTTCTGCTTGCTGCCGGTGTAATTCCAGTGGCGAAGCGGTGCCCCCGTCTTGCCGCCGCTGTACTGCATCCTGGACTCATAATTCTCCAGGCGTACACCGCGGGAAATATAGCGGATCATCTTCTCAACCGGCGCCACCAGCGAGTGCCCGATGAAGAGCATCTTCACCCCTCCATCCCCGGTTCCCTCCGGCTCGAACTTCTCGAGGTCATCGCGCTCGAGCTCATCCTTCGGCACCTCGATGGCCGTGTCGGAATCACCTCCTTTGCCGGGCGGAGATTTTTTATCCCCGTCGGCCATCTTCTTCAGGAAGGTCCTGGCCTCCTTGAGGGTCAGGACGCCATCGCCGTCAGTATCAGCCTCGGGATAATCCTTGAGGCCCTTCTTCAGGCGGGCGTTGTTCTCGCTGGTTCGCTGGGACCAGGCCGGCTGGGCGGCAAAGAAGACAGCCACCAGGAATGCCGGGATACCCACCGCGATTACTCGTTTCATCATGATTACTTCCGATTCTGATTAAACAGGATTCCTGGAGCTACTGCTGGCGGCCTTCAATAACTGTCAGCAGGATCCCTGCGGCCAGCGCCATGCGCGGATCAAGAATCTCTCCGCTCCCCTGCTCAAGACGAACATTCAGCTTAAAGACAAGGGGGTTGAATCTCTGGATGTAGGTAACCGCCAGCTGTCCGCCGACCTCGAGCTGGTAGGTTTGCGGCAAAAGACCAGGGGCGGCGAACCTGGCAAAAAGCGCAAGACACCCGCTCTTCTCTTCCAGGCGGGCCGTAACCTGGTCGTCGTTATCGAGCATCTCCCAGGTGTCCTTCAGCATCGACTTGAAGCCCTTGCGGCGAAAGGCGCCAAGCTTCTCGCCTGTGGAGCTGTCGACCACGTCATAAGCGGCGCCGAAATCGATGATGCTCCGGGCCTTGATCAGGAGTTGCTCCTCGCTCCTGGACTCATCGGAAAACACCCGGATATCTTCCTTGAGCTTGAAGGCCTTCTGGGAGCTGAAGAACACCAGGTTGTCCTTCGAGTCATAGACATGAAAGGACCCGCCGAAGACCTTCAGCACCTTACGGCGTATGTAGAAATCGAAGTCGCCCTGCTTCGGGCTTTCAAACTGGTCAAGATAGGCTGCCATGGATCAATCTTTCTTTAATCCGGTGGGCGACGGGATGTCTCAGAGACTCCAGCCCTTGCGGTAGGGTGGATTGATAAAAGCATTGGCCTCATCGCAGTCGGTGAAGCGGGTGTTCGCTCCATCCCAGGAGAGCTTCCGTGCGGGGAAGTTGGTCGCGATAATTCCCAGCATTGCCAGCTCGGTCAGCGGGCCGCCGTACTCGGCAAAATCGGAACCGGCCTTCTTCCCGTTGCGGATCGCATCGAGGAAGTCGTTGTGATGCCCGCGGGTGCGGGGAATCGTCTGCTTCGGCTGCTTGTAGGCCTTCATGGCCGCCTCGGGAACGAGGCGCACTCCTCCGGCCCCGTGTGAGCCGTGGGTGATCGAGCCCTTGTCCCCGATGATCACGGCTCCCGTTCCGGGAGGGTTTTTCCCGGGGTCGAGATCTTTTGTCCGCGGAATCTTCATCACTCCGCTGTACCAGTAGAGCGTAACAGGCCCGCGCTCACCCCTGGCGGGGAATTCGAAACGGATCCTGCTGCCCCGGGCGAAGGTGTCGATGTGTTTCTTCGGATCGAAATCAAGCATATCCAGCACCTCGATGCTCGAGGGCGTGCCGAGGTCCAGGGCCCAGAAAGAGGGATCGACCACGTGGCAGATCCAGTCGCCGATCGTTCCATTGCCGTAAGGGCGCCACGCGCGCCAGCTGCCGGGCAGATACATGCCGTGGTAGCTCCTCTCGGCGGCCGGCCCCTGCCAGAGATCCCAGTCAAGCTCCTTGGGGATGGCCTGCTTCTCAGAGCGTTTCGGCAGCTCATTGACCCTGGTGTGGACCGCGCTGCAGGACGCATGCACCGTATGGACCTTGCCAATGGCTCCATCCCGGATCCACTCGACGCACTTGCGGATATCGCCTGATGAGTGCCCCTGGTTGCCGAGCTGGGTGACGACCTTCTGCTTGCGGGCCTCGGCCATCAGGGCGCGGACCTCGTGCACCGAGTGGGCCAGCGGTTTCTCGCAGTAGACATGCTTGGCGAGCTTGAGGGCTGCCATGCAGGCCACCGCATGGGTATGGTCCGGGGTGGAAACCGCGACCACGTCCGCTTCCTTACCCACCTTGTCCAGCATCCTGCGGAAATCCTTGAACTTCGGGGCCTGGGCAAAGCGCTTGAAGGCACCTGCCGCGCGGCGGTCATCTACATCACAAAGCCCAACGACGTTGTTGCCGCCTGAGAGCCCACCAACCTGCGCGCCACCGCGGCCGCCGCAGCCGATGAAAGCCACCCCCACCTTGTCATTGGGCGCCGTGCGGCCGGGCCCACCGAGAATATCCGGGGACGCGATCGTGAAGGCCGCGGCTCC
>JAYGDV010000069.1:0-6015 GCA_046582735.1 Planctomycetota bacterium | reverse complement strand
CGACAACTTCTCGGTGAACACCAACATGCTGACGCCAAGCCGCAACTCAGGCGTCAACCACAAGCAGATCCTCAAGACCATGCAGGCCAAGGGCTCGATGATGCCCGGCGGCCTGCTCAATCCTCTCAACAAGGAGGAGGTGCTCGACCTGGTCGCCTACCTGCTCTCCATGGGCAATCCCGACCACGAAATGTTCAAGCAGGGAAAGTAGTCCATGAAGCGATACCCCACCACCCTCCTGGCGGCGGCCCTGGCGCTCTGCGCCTGCACCGTGGCCGCAGAGGAGGGCCCCGGCTCTCTTTTTCACGACAAGGTGGCGCCGCTGCTGAAAAAGCGCTGCGGCAAATGCCACATGGAAGAGAAGCGCAAGGGGGGGCTCTCGATGAATACTCGTATAAACCTGCTGCAGGGCGGCGAGAGCGGCGCGGCCCTCGAACCCGGCAAGAGTTCCCTGAGCGCTATTACCCGGCGAATCCGGAGCACTGATCCGAAAAAGAGGATGCCCCCCAAGGGCGAGAGGCTCAAAAAATCCGAGATCGACGCCATCAGCAGGTGGATTGACGAGGGTGCTCCCTGGCTTGACGGCTTTACCTTCAACAAGTCTCACCGAAGGGCTGCGCTGGCACCGCGGGAGCCGGAGCTTCCCGCCGGCAAGGCGCAGGACAACCCGATCGACCTGCTGCTGAAGCCGTATTTCAAAAAACACGGGGTGAACGCAGAGAGAACCATCTCCCAAGCGGCCTTCCGCCGCAGGACCTACCTTGACCTGGTTGGCCTGCTGCCTCCTTCGGGCAGTCCGGGTGCAGACACAACAGAAGCCAGGGAGGCCACCATCGACAGCCTCCTGGGTAACCGGGGGCGCTACACCGGGCACTGGCTCACCTTCTGGAACGACATACTCCGTAACGCCTACAAGGGAACAGGGTTCATCGACGGCGGCAGGGGACAGATCACCGAGTGGCTCTACCGGAGCCTCTACGAGAACCTCCCCTACGACCGGTTCGTCCACCAGCTCATCAGCCCGGTGCCGGGAAGCGATGGGTTCATCCGGGGCATCAAGTGGCGCGGAGTGGTCAACGAGAGCCAGCGCCCGGAGATCCAGGCGGCCCAGAACGTCGCGCAGGTGTTTCTCGGCACAAATCTCAAATGCGCCTCCTGCCACGACAGCTTCGTCAACCACTGGAAGCTCAAAGATTCCTACGCCTTCGCCTCCGTCTTCGCCAGCGGCCCACTGCAATTGCACCGCTGCGACAAGCCGAACGGAGAAACCTCGAAGATGGCCTTCCTCTACCCCGAGCTTGGCGAGATCGACGCGAAGGCTTCGCGCAACGAGCGTCTCAAACAGCTGGCGGATCTCCTGGTCCTGCCTGAAAACGGACGCCTGTCACGAACCATCGTCAACCGGCTCTGGGCTGTCGCCTTCGGCCGGGGCATTGTCGAGCCGCTCGACAACATGGACATGGAGCCCTGGAGCCAGGACCTCCTCGACTGGCTGGCCTCCGACCTGGTGAAAAACGGCTACAACCTCAAGCACACCCTGAAGCTCATCACGACCTCGAAGGCCTACAGGCTCCCGGCGATTGACGAGAAACGCGAAGATGACCCGAAAGCCGGGTACGTCTTCCGCGGCCCCCTGGTGAGGCGGCTGTCCGCCGAGCAGTTCATCGACGCAGCCTGGAGCCTTGCCGGTTCAGGAAACCGCGACGATATCCGACCTGGAAAAAGAGATGGGCGCGGACAGGGGGGGCAATACAAGATTGCCGTGAAGATCCACTCAAGCGCCGCCAGAAAGAGCGCCCCTGGCGCATCGAAGGCCGAATGGATCTGGTCCGACAGGGGCTACAACACAGCCCCCGCCGGGCAGGTTGCCTATTTCAGGCACGCCTTCAACATCGATAAGCTCCCTCCCACCACAGTCCTTACCGCAACGGCCGACAACGAATTCGTCCTCTACCTCAACGGCGAGAAACTCCTGGAAAGCTCCGAATGGAACACCCCTGTCTCGGTCAATCCCGGCAGGAAGCTGAAGCGCGGAAAGAACCTCCTTGCGGTTCGGGCAGCCAACGGCGGCGGTGTCAGCGGTGCCAACCCGGCCGGCCTCATCGTCTCCCTGAAGGGGATGGATGAAAAAGGCTCCCCGGTGTTCGAGGAGGCTACCAGCCCTGCCTGGCTTCACACCCTCGAAACTGTGAAGGGGTGGCAGCTGCCGGAAACCCCTGATTCAAAATGGAAGGCCTCCTTCCGCATAGGCAGCCTCGATGCAGAACCCTGGAACGTCGGTGGCCACTTCCAGTCTGCCACCCCCGGGGCGGGAGCAATCGAGGCCCGCTCCTCTCTGGCCTTTGCCGACCAGCTGCAGGTGGCTCTTGGGCGCCCCAACCGTGAGCAGGTCGTCAGCCGGAGAGAGTCCGTGGCCACCCTGCTGCAAGCCCTTGAACTGACCAACGGAAAAACCCTGGACAGGATCATCACCTGGAACTCGAAGCAACTCCTCGCGCAGGAGCACAAGTCATCCGCCAGGCTCATCAAGGCCGTCTACAACAGGGGGCTTTCGCGGGAGCCTTCGGAAGCGGAGCTCGACACGCTCAAGGCCCTCGTCGGAACCCCTGCATCAGCACAGGGCATCGAGGACCTGCTCTGGACAATCCTGATGCACCCTGAATTTCAATTGAACTATTGAGCCCAAACCCCGATACCCAACGCAATACCATGACGAAAAACGATCACCTGCCGGAAACAAACCTGTACCGCCGCAACTTCCTGAAGACCGCCGGCGCCGCCACCCTCGGGGCGCTCGCAGCAGGAGCGCCCCGGCCTGCTTGCGCCGCGCCTGCCGCTCCAAAAGCGACAGCCGACTCCGTGATCGTCCTCTGGATGGCGGGAGGAATGGCCCACACCGAGACCTTCGACCCCAAGCGCTATACACCCTTCCGCAAGGGGCTCCCGTCCAACGAGCTCCTGTGCAGCTTCCCGAGCATTGAGACCGCAGTCGACGGAGTGAAACTCACCAAGGGGCTGGAAAAGACAGCAGCCGTACTGGACCGGGGAACGCTCCTGCGCACCCATGTCCTCGGTGACCTTGGTTTCATCCTGCACTCTCGGCACCAGTACCACTGGCACACCGGCTACGAGCCCCCGCTCACCGTCGCAGCGCCGCACCTCGGGGCGTGGATTGCACAGGCGCTCGGCCCCAGGGATGAAGCCATGCCCGCTTTTATTGACATTGGCCAACGCTATGAGGGAAACGGAGAGGCGGAGGAGATCAAGGCCTTCCAGACCGCAGGCTTCCTCGGCAGCGAGTTCGGCCCCTTCCGGGTACCCGACCCCCGGCAGGCAGTCAAGGTGGTCCGTCCCCCCGCCGGCATGACCGCCGATCGTTTCAAGAGGCGCTACGAAACCTACCGCAAGGTACTCGAATCGAGCCCTGTGGCCCGCGACGGCTCCGCCTACCAGAAAGAATCCCTGCTGCGCTCAGCTGAAGCAGCCTACCGCCTGATGAACTCGCCTGCGGCCAGGGCCTTTGACCTGAGCCTCGAGAAGGAGGAAACCTACAAGGCCTACAACACCAGCAAGTTCGGGCTCGGCTGTCTGCTCGCAAGGAGACTTGTGGAGAAGGGTGCGCGGTTTATCGAGGTGACGACGGAATACGGTCCCTTCAAGCAGTGGGATACGCACGAGAATGGCCACACTCGGCTGACCGATATGAAACGGCAGATCGATGCGCCGATCGCCCAGCTGGTGCTTGACCTTGAAGAGCGGGGGCTTCTCGACAGGACAATGATTGTCCTGGCCAGCGAGTTCAGCCGCGACTGCATGGTCGAAGGTAAGCCGGAGAAGCAGGTGCGCAACCAGGTGAACGTACCCAACGTCATCAACGAGATGAAGTTCTACGGCATGCACCGCCACTTCACCAGCGCCTCGAGCGTGCTGCTCTTTGGCGGCGGCATCAAGAAGGGCACCGTCTACGGCAAGACAGCAGAAGAGAGGCCCTGCACGACGATCGAGAACCCTGTCACCATCACGGACCTTCACGCGACGATCTTCCATGCACTGGGGATCTCTCCGAAACACAATTCCATCATCGAGGACCGTCCCTTCTACGCAACCAAGGATGGGAAAGGCAAGCCTGTCCTCGGCCTGCTTGGTTAAGAACCGGTGGTGAGCGCCGGCGGGGTGGACTCAATCCTCACCTCGTTCCCCGGGGAGCCCTGAGGCAGCACGGTAAAGGTCCAGCACCCGTACCAGGTCTTTCCTGACCGGACCTGCCAGCTGGTCTCCCTGCAGAAACAGCGACCTCGCCAGTCCATCGGCAACCGACCCGAACCAGGAATCCTGTGTGCCGCTTCTGGCCAGCAGGTTCTCAGCAGCCTGGACGAAGAGGTCAATTCGCCCGGGCTCCTCCCCTGCCAGCAGGGATAAGACAGCCTGCGCGATCTCTTCATCCGCACGGTAACCTGAGAGCTTCACCACGGCACCCGCCTGCAGACGCCAGTTGTGGCTGCCGGAAAAAGCCAGTCTCTCAAGCAGGCGGGAATGCTGTTGATGGCTCAGCGAGGAAACAACCAGCCTCCTGACAGGTCCATCTTCAGCGTCCCGGATCCATTGGTCGATCTCCTCTTCCCCACCTCTGGCGGTAATCTCCCTGAGGATCTGCAGACGCCGCAGCCTGCAGACAGGCGCGTATAATTCCCCCTGTGCCCTCTGCGCCTTCTGCGAGATGTAATCGAGAGCCTCACCCGGCTCCAGCTGGCTAAGCGCAGCAGCCTCGGCAAGCTCATCCATTGCACCTGGAGCCCCGGATTGAAGAGACTCTTCGAGGGCCTGCAGGCTTTTGCGGGGCCAGCCGGGCTCCTGCTGGTTCAGCTCCGCCGCAGCGACGAATACCAGCCTCTTCATACCTGGAACGCTCTCAGAGAGTTTCAGGAGCCCCTGGAGATCTTCTGCGACCAAACGTCTGGACTCTCCGATCGTCTCCGTTACAGCCTCCAGGAGATCTCCTGCGGCTGCATAGAGCCCGGTATATTCAGCCAGCACAAGCTCTACCGCATGCCTCGCCGTAAAAGAACCTGCTCCTTTTCGATAGGTTGGAGAACACAGTATTTTCAGGCTCAGGTCCAGCAGGAGAACAGCCGGCCCCGGGTCCACCGCGCCCGGGCAGGCAAGGATCCTCTCCACCAGGGCAGCCGGAAATTCCTCCAGCTCACGATTGAATCCCAGCAGTTTTGTAACAAGCGCCACCTCCTCACCTCCCGCATGATACCCCAGGAGTTCGAGCAGACTCTCGATGTCATCGATCCCTCCCCGCATCCCGAGGGCGAAAACAAGGGCTGAGCCGACAGGCCGCGGACGGCTTTCCCTCCCGCCTTTCCTGCGCAGCATCACCACAGAGGAAACCGGGGGGACAGGAATTCTCTCCAGGTGACCCGGGGCGGAAAACTCCGGAAGGGAAGCGCAGCTGGTTCCGGCAGGCTCTCCGCCGCATAAAGGCGGCCGCCTCCCTGGCTCCGGAACCCGGACAAGAATATATAACCCTCCAGGCAGGAGCAGAACCAGCAAGGCAGCGGCAAACCATTTCAGCCGCCGGGACCTCTCCGGGCGACCTCCTTCCCGGGCGGTCATCTGCCCCCCTTGCCGGGCAGCCGCCCTGCACCCGGCGACCTGTGACAGGTCAGCTCCCGACTGCAGGTCCTCACCCTCTCAGATGTATTTACCCAGTCCCCGCGAACGCAATTGGGCATGGCGACGAAAACAAAATTGAGCTGCTGGCTGCAGGCGTTCTCCCTCTCCCTGATGGTGGACCCGTCCTGCCATTCGCAATCCCTGCAGGGAGCGGGCACTGCGCCGAAATGAGATGGCACATAGGTCTCAACAGCCGGGCAGTTGTCGCGGCCGACTCCGAAGATTTCAAAGCCGCCATAGCCCGGGATAAACCCACCGAAGTGTACGGCAGCGCACTCAAGGAGTGCCCGCCCGCGGACCACCTCCGCCGGGGTGATCCGCGGGGCCCGGGCGCTG
>JAYGDV010000056.1:0-5557 GCA_046582735.1 Planctomycetota bacterium | reverse complement strand
AGGAGGTTGATTCGCATGTTCACCTTCGAAGGAGAGACGGTGCTCGATCCCTTCCTTGGCAGCGGGACCACGATGAGCGTAGCCCGCGAGCTGGGCAGGTCCTGTACCGGCTACGAGGTCAACCCGGATTTCCTCGGAACGATTCGCGAGAAGACCGGTTTCGGTGATCAGCGGGAGTTCTTCCGCGGGGAGGAAGCCCTGGAGGTGGTCCGCGAACAGGTAGACCTCCAGGGTGGAGGAGGGGGTGCTGTTGCGGCAGCTTCCGGAAGCCGGGCCGCAGGGTATGGCTCGGTGATTCGAAAAGGTGACAGCCGTCATCGAGAGGAATATCACCGGGTGAGAGAGGTGCTGGATGTCCGGACGGTTGAGCTCGAAGACGGCACGAGCCTGCGGCTTCTCGGGGTGCTTGAGAGCGAGAAGGGTGCCGGCTCCGACCGCCTGCGTGAGCTGGTCAGCGGGAAGCAGGTCTATTTCAAGAGCGATTCGCATACCGATGAGGAAGGCGGGGTTTATCTCTACCTGCGCAACAGGACCTGCATCAATTCACGCCTCATCAGGGATGGGGCGGCAGAGGTTGATGAGAGCCGCGAGTACAGGATGAAGAAGCGCTTCCTGCGCTATCGCGATGAAGTCGAGGCCTGAACCCCGGCTTTATCCTGTCGCGAGGAAATCGAGCAGCGCCTTGCCTTCTTCGAGACCAGGGGCCAGGAAATGGGCCCCGGCCTCGAGGAGCCGCTCGCGCTTCCCGCTGTTCATGTGGTAGCGGTTGTTTTCCCGGGTGTGGACGCCGAAGGTGACGGCCCCGGCCCTGCGCCCATCGCGGATTTCCACGTATCCATCACCGACCACGATGAGCTCCGGTCCCTTGAGCTGGTTTTCTGAGATGATCCGTTCGATGACCATCTGCTTGGAAAAGTTTTCGTATTGCCGCAGGGCTCCAAATATTCGGCCTTCAAAAAGATGATCGAATCCCAGGAGGGCGGCGTCCCTCTTGACGAGGTCCTCATCCGTGCCGCTGGCGAGGTAGCAGTTCACCCCGCGGCTGGTGAGCTCTTCGAGGAATTCAAGGCTGCCGGGAACCAGGAAGTCTTCACGCGCGAGGTGGCTGGATTCGACTCCCTCCAGTCGGTCGGATATGGCGGTATCGAGGCGGGCGTTGTAGAGCGCTTTGTACTCGAGCGGTTCCAGCGGTGAGCCGCCGCGCTTCTCGATCTCTTCACACAGCCGGATCATCTGGTAGATGGTCTGCTTGCCGGTGAGCTGATCCACAAATCCAGTCACCAGCTTCTCGAGCTCCGCGGGTGTTTCATCTTCTCCACAGTCTTCGAGCAGCCCGACCATCAGGGGGACCATCTGGTCCTGCCAGCCATCCCTCAGCAGGGAGAGGGTTCCATCGAGGTCAAAGAGAGCGTGGCGGACAGGCGCCCGCGCTGGCGCCTCTGCGATCTCGATGGAGGTCCCTTGTATCCTGCGATTCATATCTACCAGCCGGATGGAATCAGCCGTTACTCTCATCTCCTCCGCCATCCTCCGCAGGTGCGGCGGGAGCTTCTGCTTCGCTGGCATCGTCGTCGCCAGCATCGTCTCCACCGGCATCTGCATCGGCATCGGCTTCGGCTTTCCCTGTTTCACCGGCGGCAGCGCCTACGGCAGCAAGAGCAGCATCATAGTCGGGGTGGTCGGTGACCTCGGGGACGATCTCGACGTAGGTGATCTTGTCCTCGGCATCGATGACGAAGATGGCCCGGCTGAGGAGCTGGAGCTCCTTGATGAGTACTCCGTAGGCATTGGCGAAGGAGAGCTCGCGGTGGTCCGACAGCGTCGTCATCTCAACACCCTCGGCTCCACACCAGCGTCCCTGCGCGAAGGGGAGGTCGGCGCTGATGGTGAGGACCTCTACGTTTTCGGGAAGCCCGCCGAGGGCCTCTGCAAAGCGCTTGGTCTGGTCGGAGCAGACAGGTGTGTCGAGTGAGGGCACCGCTGAGATTAGTCTTACCTTGCCGGCGGAGGCGGCCAGGTTGACAGCTCCAAGCCCTCCATCGATGACATTGAAGTCAGGAGCCTGGTCGCCAACCTGCAACTCGGATCCTACGAGGGTCAGGGGGCCACCCTGGAATGTTACGGCTCCTTCTCTTTCGCTCATTATTCTGCACCTTTCCTGTTCAATAAAAATGCCCGTATAGGGTGTTAACTGTCAAGACAGACAAGCGCAGCATAGTATCCAAAACTAATCTGCTCATCAATGCTGCTCGTTGCCAACCTTGTATCTTTGAGACGTTCCCGGAATCGTTTATCCTGATTCGCAGGTTGGCAGATTATCCAGTGAGAACATGAGTACAGAAGCAAACGGGAATTCAACAGTTGAGGCTGTCGCCAGGAGAGCGCGGGCTGCGGCTTTACAATTAGCTGCACTTTCTGCGGAACCGAAGAATGCCGCGCTCGAGGCGGTGGGGCGGAAGCTCCAGGAGCGGCGGGAAGAGATCCTCGAGGCAAACCGGGCTGACAAAGCCGACTGCGAGGCTGAGGTTGAATCAGGCAGCCTGAGTGCGGCCCTGTTCAAAAGACTCGATCTCGAGGGCAGCAAGTTCGAGGCTATGCTGGCAGGAGTGGGTGACGTGGCCCGCCTGCCGGACCCTGTCGGCAGGGTCACCCTCGCTACACGATTGGACGATGGACTGGAGCTTTACCGGGTCAGCTGCCCGCTCGGAGTCATCGGGGTTATCTTCGAGGCCCGTCCCGAGGCGGCTGTACAGATTGCCTCTCTCGCATTGAAGTCTTCCAACGCCGTCATTCTCAAGGGAGGGCGGGAGGCCTCACGTACTAACGAGGCGCTCGTAGCGGCCATTCGCGAGGCCCTGGGTGAGGTCGATGGGGTCTCCCCTGATGCGGTGCAGCTCGTTTCCACCCGCGAAGAGGTGCGGGAGATGCTTGACCTCGACCGCTGGATCGACCTGATCATTCCCAGGGGATCCAATGAGCTCGTACAGTTCATCCAGGAATCGACACGCATTCCTGTTCTCGGGCATGCAGATGGAATCTGCTCGGTCTACCTCGACCGGGATGCGGACCTGGAGAAGGCCGTGGCGGTGAGCGTGGATGCAAAAACGCATTACCCGGCTGCCTGCAATGCCTGTGAAACATTGCTTATTCACCGGGACCGCCTCGATGACCTGCTTCCGGCCGTGGGCGCTGCGCTGGTGGAAGCGGGGGTGGAGCTCCGGGCCGATGAGGAGGCCTCGGCCAGGCTTGAAGCATCCGCTGCCGCTCTGGAAGATTACGACACTGAATTTCTGGATAAGGTGCTGGCGGTCAAGACAGTCTCGTCGCTCCAGGAGGCGGTTGAGCATATAAATTCACACGGCTCCCATCATACCGATGCGATCGTGACCGAGGATGACGATGCGGCGGAATATTTTCTTTCCCGGGTTGATTCAGCGGGGGTTTTTCACAATGCATCCACCCGCTTCGCCGATGGCTTCCGCTTCGGACTGGGGGCCGAGGTGGGTATCAGCACGAATAAGACCCATGCCCGCGGCCCGGTCGGTCTTGAGGGCCTGGTGATCTACAAGTACAGGCTCTATGGCTCAGGCCACGTGGCGGCTGATTATGATCCCGGAGGCCGCAAGTTCCTCCACGAGGGAGTAGATCCCCCGGAGCTTCCCTGAGAGCCCACGGCTCTTGACCGCAAAATGTACCGATGGCATACTCGGCTCTGCGTTTTTACCGGGGACCACAGACTACTGGAGCTCGAAAACCATCGGTGTACCTATTTCCCAGATGTGGACGGTTGCTTCCCACGTTCTGAAGAACAAGCTGGCTCGCAGAAAAAAGTACCCGCTCGTGCTTATGCTCGAGCCGCTTTTTCGCTGCAATCTCGCCTGTGCCGGTTGTGGCAAGATCCAGTACCCTGCCCATATTCTCAAGCAGGAGCTCACACCTGAGCAATGCTTCAATGCCGTCGATGAATGCGGCGCGCCGATTGTGAGCATTCCCGGTGGCGAGCCCCTGATGTATTCGAATATCCAGGAGGTTGTCGAGGGGTTGGTCGCCCGGAAGAAGTACATCTACCTGTGTACGAACGCCATCCTGCTCAAAGAGAAGATCGATCTTTTCAAGCCGACCAAGTATCTCACCTTCAGCGTCCATATGGATGGGCTGGAGGGGGAACACGATTTTGCTGTCTGCCGTGAAGGTGTCTACAAAGATGCCATCGAGGCCATCGAGCTGGCGCTCTCAAGGGGCTTCCGGGTGACGACGAATACCACCCTCTTCGAGGGCGCTGAACCCCGCCGCGTTCGTGAGTTCTTTGATGAGATGACCGCGCTGGGTGTCGAAGGGATGATGGTGTCGCCGGGTTACAGCTATTCCAAGGCCCCTGACCAGGAGAGTTTCCTCCATCGTGACAGGACGCACAGTCTCTTCCGGAGGATTCTCGCCGCGCCGAAGAAGGCCTGGCGTTTTAACCAGTCTCCTCTTTTTCTCGAGTTCCTGATGGGAAACAAGGGGCGGGACTATCACTGCACGCCCTGGGGAAATCCGACCTACAATCTCTTTGGCTGGCAGAAACCCTGCTACCTGCTCCAGGAAGGTTATGCGGAAACCTTTGATGAGCTGATGGAAACTACGGACTGGGACCGGTACGGCCATGAGCGAAATGATAAATGTCGTGACTGCATGGTGCATTCCGGTTACGAAGCCACCGCCGTCGACCACACCTTCGGCAGCCTGGGGGGCTTCCTGGGGACGGTGCGCGCGGTTCTCTTTGGTTACCGCTGGAGCCGGGTGAACGAGGCTGAAGAGGGCGCTCCTGCCGAGGAGGGTAGCGGCATCGTGGAATTGCCGGTTGTTGAGAGCTCGCAGGTTGCCAACTGCGGCTCGGTGCGTACAGAGACAAAAGCATGAGGGCTCCTTGCCATGCTGAGTGATCTCCCTGGAGACGAGGCAAGCGGCCCTGCAGATTCCCCGGAAGAATACAGCCAGGGTTTTTCCTGGGTGGAGGGCGAACCCGGGAGTCTTGAGGAGGTCATCGAGGCGGCCTTCGATTACCGTGGAGATGTGACGGTTCTTCTCAAAGATGGCCAGGAGCTGGTTGGATATCTCGCTAACCGCTCCAGCGCGGATGAGGGCAGTGACGGAAGCTGGATTGAGGTTTTTCCGGCTAGCGGGGGCTCCAGGAGCAGAATTCCCAATGCGCAGATCGGCGGGCTCCGCTTCAGCGGCAAGGATGTCGCCTCGGGCAAGTCCTGGGAAACCTGGCTGAAAAAGTACACTGAACGCAAAGAGGCTCTCTCACGAGGCGAAGAAGTCGAGAAAATCGATCTCTTCCCCGAAGAGATCGATTGACCCCCTGCCCTGCAAGGATAAGACACCCCTGTAAGGCGGTTATACCTGCCCTGGTGTTGCAATAAGGGGGATAGCTGCAGCGGACAGTTTTAGAGGAGAGGCAGTAGATTCCGGGACTATACCGGGTTTAAAATAGAGGCACGGGACTGCGAATAAAATCGCATCAGATTGATCTACCTTTTCGGGGGCATGTGGGGGCATTAGAGAGATGAAA
>JAYGDV010000011.1:0-5198 GCA_046582735.1 Planctomycetota bacterium | reverse complement strand
CAAGAAGAAGGTCACCGGGAAGCTCATCGATGCCGAAGGCTTCGAGAAGCTCTTCAAGCTCAATGACTGGAACGATGTCATCATCATCGCCAAGGGCAACCACATCCGGCACTACATGAACAACAAGCTCATCCTGGACTTTACAGATGGGCACCCCAAGGCATTGCTGGACGGGATCCTCGCCTTCCAGCTGCATGGAGGAAGGCCCATGTGGACCGAGTTCAAGAACGTGCGGATCAGGAACCTCAAGTAACCTGCCGGTTGTCCCTGCTGTGGATCACTCCTGCTAACGGCCGCCCGGCTTAGCGCCGGCCTGCAGCCAGGCCAGGAGGTCAAGGATCTCTGCTTGTGAGAAATTATTCAGCAGGCCTGCCGGCATCAGCGAGACCGCGGCTCTCCTCATCCTCACGATAAGCGCCTTCGAGATCCTGGTCAGCTTGTCGGGGTGCAGCGGGTCTGTGGCAAACTGGAGATTCGGATCACGGTAATCCAGGTTGGGAATCACCTGCCCGGAAAGCACCCGGCCGTCCTTTAATTCCAGCACAGAGGTCTGATGATTCTCCGCTATCGTACGGGATGGTTCGAGAATCTCATGGAGGAGGTCCAGGCGAGAAAAACGCCTTGCCACATGGGTCAGCTCGGGACCAACGGGGTAGCCTTCATCGCCGAAGCGATGGCAGCGACTGCACAGCGCCAGGGAAAAGATCTTCCGCCCATTGGCAAGGTCCCGGCTGTCCGGATCAAACCCAAGAGCCCCCTTGAAATCCCCGACCTTCCACTCCTTCACCAGGCTGCGCCCGGCAAGCTCCGGCAAAGGAGGCAGGGCGACATCCTGGCCGATGAGCCCCTTCAGCTCCTTCTTCTCATCAGCTCCGAGGGTTGCCAGGAAATCACGCTCAATGTTCTTCAAGGCCTGGGGTAGTCCGCGCCCTCCGAGGAACACCCTCCGGGCTGCGAAGCTCTCCAGGTAGGCCCGCCTTGCGGCCTGGGTCCAGCCCAGCTTTGAATTGCGCAGCTGGTGCAGGTAATGAAGTCTTTCAGAATGGCTGGCGCTGGCGGCCAACAAGGTAACCGTTTTACCGACAGCAATGGCGGGGTCCAGCTCAAGCAGGACTGGAGCCAGGGCTCTGTCCAGCCCCCTGTTACCGGAAGGAAAATGCGCTCCCAGCACAGAGCTGATACGCTTGCGGGTCGCTCCTGGAAGCTCATGACGCACCATCGATCTGCGGAGAAGATCGACGAACTGCAGCTGCTCTGAGGGCTCCCAGCTGCGCCAGTCCCTGCCCGCCTCGATCCATTTCACCACCAGGCGGGGAACTTCTTCCGCCACAGCAATATTGGCCTCCGCTGTAAACAGCTCGACCCCTGCACCGGAAGAGTTCACCTTTCGCAGACGCGCGGTGACTCCAGGGGTTTCCCGGGCGTGCTCAAGAGCGATCCGCACAGCCTGCACAGTTCGGCTGTCATCGGAAGGCCTGCTGAGGGAGCCCTCGTAAAGTTTCCCTTTGCGGTGATGAGCTTCGATCTCACGACGCCGCCCCCTCATCTTCCCAGCCAGGTCTTCGCGTGCTTTTTCCTGCCCGGTCGGCATTCTCGCGCTGACCGGGGAGCCTTTATAGCTGACACGGTAGAGCGCTCCCTGGGTCTTGCGACCACCGACAGTAAAATACATGGCTCCATCCGGACCGAAGACAAGGTCGGTCAGATTGAGCGGCTGGCCACGTAAGAACACCTCAGACGCCGCCATATAGCTGGCCCCCCGGGGAACCAGGTGCACCGCCAGGATCCGGCCATAGGCCCAATCAAGAATATAGAGAGCCTTCCTGTACTGGGGTGGAAAATGACTTCCGGTTCCGAACCGGACGCCTGTGGGAGAGCCCTTACCGATATCCACCGTCGCTTGCGTATTGTCGGGGTGATCAGGGTAGTAGGGAGGCCAGCTGCCGGTCACAGCTCTCCAGCCGAAATCCGCTCCGCTGCTGAGATGCATTACCCGCGTAGGGCGATACCAGGGCGTTCCCATATCAAACTCAGCATCCGCATCGTAGGTGAACGACTCACCGTCCTGGTTGAAGGCGATACCGTATGGATTGCGCATCCCGGCACAGAAGATCTCCCGCTGGCTGCCATCGGGAGCCATGCGCAGAACATGCCCCTCGTTCTTGCGAAACGGGGCTCCATCGCGGCGAAGTGGAGAGGTGCGGTCAGGAATTCCACCTGGTAATTCAACCGAATCTCCGTGAATCGCGTAAATGTGACCTTCCGGCCCAAGAGCCAGGGCGTTGCGCCCATGCCCCACACCGCCCTTGCTCGAATGAAGCAGTTTCTTTTCATCAAAGCGGCCATCTCCATTGGTGTCACGCAAGCGGTACAGGCCTTTTGAATTATTGGCATTGGCATACAGGCTGCCGTGGGCATAAAGCAGCCCCCGGCACTCTCGGAGATCATCATTGATCATCTCCGAGGCGGTAATTTTCCGGCGGTCTGCAGAGAAAGAATAGCGCAACAGGCCCTTGTCTTCCCGCCCGATCGTCAGTCTCCCCTGCGGATCAAAAGCCAGGCTGACCCACGAGCCCTCGTCCTTGCCCGCTGAGCGTAACAACTCGACCGCATAACCTGGAAGAAGCTCAAATGTAGCCGGATTGGTGCCGGCCTTCGCATTGCTCGCACGCTTCCATTGCGTGTAATCATCGGCCTCATCGATGACCAGGGGGCCAAGCCCCCACCACTTCTCCATACCGAGGTCGCCGTAGCTCTCCACCTTTTCCCCTGGCCGGCCGGCCTTCCATTGCGGGGTGGTTGAGATGGCCTGTCGCTGGCCCCCGGCATCGACAAGATCGAGTCGCAGGGCGACGGCTGGGTATTGGGCTATAGCCCGGCTGTTGATACGGAGATCGTTAAGTCCGGGCTGGAGGAAGCCCGCGGCATCAATCTCCACCACCGGCCCGTAGGGCTCAGCCACAGCGGCCGGCTTGCCGTTGATTGTCAATCGGGCAACAGCAAAGTCGGCAACCATCCTCAGCCGGGCGGACTTTACTCCTTGGGCCAGCTTGAAAGAGTGCTGAAGCGCCAGCTGGTCGGAAGGCTGGCGGCCGCCCTTCCAGATCCAGTGCGTCAGCGCAAACAGGGAAGGAGTGCAGAGCAGGAGTCCCAGGAGAAAAAGGACGCGAAGAGGCTCAAGCCGGAGGAGATTCGTTCCTTCGCCGGGAAAGTCCGGCTGGCGCCTATATCCTGATCCAGGCAATTTCAACTCCCGGGGCGGCCGCCCTCTTCCTCGCGCTCCCTGTCGTATTCCTCCGCGCAGTCATCGCAGAGCTTCGGATAACCCCACGGCAGCTTCCTGCGCGTAACGGGGTTTCTCCTGCACCTCTCGCATTTCTTCTTTTTTCCGAGCAATCCCCCCAGGTTCCAAACCATTGCGTCCTCCGGGTGTATCAATTGGCGACGAATTTACTGGCCGACTCAAAGGCCCCTCAACTGAGAATGTCCTTCACCACCTTGCCGTGAACATCTGTAAGCCGGTAGTCCCTTCCCTGGTGGCGGAAGGTCAAGCGCTTATGATCGATGCCCATCTGGTGGAGAATGGTCGCCTGCATGTCATGAACATGAACAGGCTTGTCGGCGACGTTCACGCTGTAATCGTCCGTCGCTCCGTAACTCATCCCCTTGCGCACCCCCGCGCCTGCGAGCCAGTAGGTGAAGCAATTCGGATGGTGATCGCGTCCATAGTTCTTTTCTGTAAGCTTGCCCTGGCAGTAGATCGTACGCCCGAATTCCCCACCCCAGACTACAAGCGTGTCGTCAAGCATTCCCCGCTGCTTCAAATCCAGCAGCAGCGCAGTGGTGGCCTGGTCAGTGTCGGAGCACTGGGTCCTTACCTGCTTGGGCGTGTTGCCGTGGGCATCCCAGCCCCGGTGGTACAACTGGATGAACCGTACCCCCCGCTCAGCCAGCCGGCGTGCCAGCAGGCAGTTATAAGCATATCTCCCCACCTTCGTGGCATCAGGCCCGTAGAGGTCAAGTATCCGTTTCGGCTCACTTTTGACGTCAATCAGGTCCGGCACACTCATCTGCATGCGGAAGGCCAGCTCGTACTGGGCGATGCGAGTGGAGATCACCGGATCGTTGAAGCGCTCAGCCTGCTCCCTGTTGAGCTTGCCGAGGGCGTTGAGCATACGGCGGCGCTGAGCTCGAGACACACCGGCGGGATTGTACAGGTCAAGAATGGGATTGCCCTGGCTGCGAAATTTAACCCCCTGGAAGCGACCCGGAAGGAAACCCGCCCCCCAGAGACGATCATAAAGCGGCTGGCCGGCCTTGGCCCTCCCGTTAGAAGTGAGGGCCACGAAGGCGGGCAGGTTCGCGTTCTCGCTGCCGAGGCCGTAAGACATCCATGACCCCATGCTTGGACGCCCGGGATTTACCGAGCCGGTCTGGAAGAGCGTGGCGGCGGGATCGTGATTGATCGCCTCGGTGTACATGCTCTTCACCAGGCAGACCTCATCGATCACCTTTGGCATGTGCTTCAACGCATCGCTGAGCCAGGTTCCGGATTTTCCATGGCGGGCAAACTTCAGGACACTCGGCGCGACCGGAAAGGACTTCTGGCCGGAGGTCATCGTCGTCTTACGCGCATCGGGATAGACCGACTTGGGAACCTCCTTGCCAAACTTGCTGGCGAGCTTCGGCTTGTAATCAAAGAGATCCATCTGCGCTGGACCGCCTGACTGGAACAGGTAGATCACCCGCCTCGCCCGAGGTGCAAAATGCGGCAGGCTGCTGAGGCCACCTATTGCGGTGCGCTCACCCTCTCCCCCCAGCAGCAGAGAATCCAGGGCAACGGCGCCGAGCCCCAGGCCTCCCTGCGCCAGGAAGGCCCGGCGGGTCTGCTGTAGATTTAATTCGTCTCGGATATCCATGTCAGTTCTGGGTGATGGCCTCGTCAAGGTTCAGGATCGTATTGGCGAGCAATGCAAAGGACGCCAGCCTGGCCGGATTTATTTTCTTATCATAGGCTTTCGCCCCCACCGCAAGCAACCGCCGGGCGGCAGCGGGCGTCTTCTTGAAGCCATCCAGATAATACTCAAGGTCCCCCAGGAGAATCTTCACTTCTTCGGCACTCGGAGACCGGCTCACCACCAACCGGAAGGCCCGGTCGATCCGTTCCTTATTATTCAACCCCTTGGGGCGCAAGACCC
>JAYGDV010000519.1:0-2748 GCA_046582735.1 Planctomycetota bacterium | reverse complement strand
CGAACATGAGAATGCAGGGGGCACCGATGTTCTCTGCGTAGCTCGGTTTCGGGTGGCTTCCCATGATGTGGTGGGCCTTATTTGATGATGGCGTCGTAGATGACACCCTTGAGCGCGAATTCGAGCAGGAAGTCGTAGGGCATGGTCTGCTCCATGGTGACGACGACGAGCTTGTCCTTTGGCGAGGCCCAGTAGTGGGTGCTCGCCGCGCCGCCCCAGCCGTATTCTCCGAGGCGTCCGGCGGAATCCCATGTACTCGTGGCTGTTCGCACGGCGAACCCGAGTCCGAATCCGATGCCGTGACGCTCCTGTTCGCCAAAGGCAATCGGCATGGCCTTTTCGGGCACGTGGTTGCGGATCATCAGGGCGACGGTATTCTTCTTGAGAAGGCGCCTCTTGTGAAGCTGTCCGCCGCTGGCGATCATCTGCAGGAAGCGGGCGTAGTCGCGGGTGGTGGAGGTCAGCCCGCCGCCGCCAGAAAGAAAGGCGGGATCCTGGAGGTAGCGACTCTTGCGCGGGTCGTCTCGAAGGCTCAGGCGGCCTTTCTTGTCGGTGGTGTAGTTGGCGGCGAAGCGATTCACCTTGGAGCCCGGGACAAAGAAGCCGGTGTCTTTCATATCGAGCGGCTTGAAGATCCTCTCCTTGAGAAACCGGTCGAGCGGCTGGCCGCTCTTGACCTCGATGAGGCGGCCGAGCACATCGATGGAGACCCCGTAGACCCAGTCATCCCCGGGGTGAAAGAGGAGGGGTGCCTCCCCGAATTTTTTACTGGAGGTGGCCAGGGTTTCCATCGGGAAGCCATTTTTGAAGCCGAGGGCCTTCTCGGTTGCCTTGTGAACGGGAGTGCTGCCGGAGTGCCCGTAGACCATTCCGGCGGTGTGCCGCATGAGATCCCTGATGGTGACCTCCCGTTTGGCGGGTACCTCTCCCTTTTCTGTCCACACCTTCGGATTCCTGTATTCAGGGAGGTGCCTGGAGAGAGGGTCATCGAGCCCGAACTTTTTCTCTTCCCAGAGCATCATGGCCCCGGTGGTGACGATGGCCTTCGTCATCGAATAGATGCGAAAGATCGTGTCTTTCTGCATGGGTTTCTTCCGTTCACGGTCCATTTGTCCGAAGGCCTTGAAGTAGGCCACGCGCCCATGGCGCAGGATGATGACCGTCGCCCCCGCCAGGCGGTTAGAGGCGATCAGCCCGCCGACGATTTTGTCGACCTTATCGAGCTTTTTCGATGAGAGCCCGACCGCCCCAGGTTTAACGCTGGGAAGCTCCTGGGCTGTGAGAGGGAGAACGGTAAAAAGCAGGGAAGTGATCAGAAGTGTTTTGATTCGATGCGTCATGGTGATGGAGGATAAGTTCGTTCGGAATTCGGGAAAAGGAATAATAAGGAACTTTTTAGCTGCCGGGGACAAGCCAGGACATGGACCAGTTCAACCAGTACCTTCTCGCCCTGTTTGCCTTCATGCCGATCCTGCTTGCAGGAGGGCTGGTGATCGGTCTTCGCTGGCCGGCAAGCCGGGCCATGCCCGTAGCCTTTCTGACCGCTGCCGGGCTGGCGCTCTATATCTGGGAGGTGCCGGGATTGCAGGTCGCAGCGGCCAGCCTGAAGGGCCTGGTGATCGCTGTTTCCCTGCTCTACATCATTTTCGGGGCGATTCTCCTTTTGAATACGCTGCGCGAAAGCGGTGGCCTTTCAGTTATCAGGCAGGGTTTCACCAGCCTGAGCCCGGACCGCAGGGTCCAGGTCATCGTGATCGCCTGGCTTTTCGGGGCATTCATCGAGGGTTCGGCGGGCTTTGGATCTCCAGCCGCCGTAGCGGTACCGCTGCTGGTGGGGCTTGGGTTTCCTCCACTTGCGGCGATCATTGCAGGTATGCTGATCCAGAGCACCCCGGTTTCTTTCGGTGCGGTTGGAACTCCTATCCTTGTTGGGGTTAATAACGGACTCTCCAATGTACTTCCAGATGCTGCAGTTCGGGGAGAGTTCCTACTAGAGGTGACGGACAAGGTCGCGCTCCTGCATGCGGCCTGTGGAACCTTCATACCCTTGACGGTGGTCTGTATCCTGACGCGGTTTTTCGGAGCTAATCGTTCCTGGGCGGAAGGTCTGAGGGCCTGGAGATTCGCTCTTTTCGCTGCATTTTCGATGACCATTCCCTATGTTCTCGTCGCCTGGTGGCTGGGGCCGGAATTCCCCAGTCTCCTGGGGTCCCTGGTCGGACTGGCCATCGTTGTTCCCGCTGCCCGGTCCGGGTTTCTCCTTCCACGGGATGGCACCTGGGATTTCCCGGACAGGACCCGGTGGCCTGCGGGCTGGATTTCACAAGGTGAGGTTCCGGGGCCGGAGCCTGCAGGTTCGATGGGGCTCGCAAGGGCGTGGCTGCCTTACCTGTTGGTGGTGATTCTCCTTGTCCTTACGCGATTGAAGGGTATTCAATTCGACGGGGCATCGATTGGAGAATGGCTCGGTGGCGTGTCCCTGGAGTTGACTGATCTTTTTTCCTCGGGGATCGGGGCGAAGTTTCAGCCTCTTTACCTGCCGGGGGGAATCTTCATTATCGCTTCATTGGCGACCTGTTTCCTGCACAGGATGAGCAGGCCCGCATATGGCCGTGCGGTCCGGGATTCGTTCAGGACCACACTGAAGGCTTCGGTCGCATTGGTTTTTACCGTTCCGATGGCTCAGGTTTTTATCAATTCAGGCACCACAGCCATGCCTGGCGGTATGCCGGAGGCCCTTGCCAACGG
>JAYGDV010000504.1:0-7384 GCA_046582735.1 Planctomycetota bacterium | reverse complement strand
TGGTCTCCGAACTTCCCATCTTTGCCGGGATAGTTGAAATGCCACGCGAACTGCTCACCGTAGACTCTGACAGGAAAGGTATCTTCACCCATCTCAGGGAGACGAATCCTGATATTGAACCAGCCGCTTTCCCCCCAGAGCTGGATCACACCGATAAAGACGAGGATGACGACAGTGGCCAGCGTCCAGGTCACTTCCAGCTTGTTATTGCCGTGGGTGTAGTGCGCCTTGTCACGGCCCTCCACATGGCGATAGCGAATGAGGAAATAAAGCATCAGGCCCATGACAATCACCCAGGCCACCCCGGTAATCCAGAAAATGAGCCAGAACAGATCGTCAACTCCCTTGCCGTATGTTGAGATCGCCTCCGGCATCCAGAACAGCTTTTTCTTGGCCGCGGCCGCCTCGGCAACCAGGGCTTTCTCCGAATCGCTGAGCCGAGCGCCCGGATTCGCAGCGCCTTCTTCTTCCTTTACAGCAGGTTCCGCCTGGGCTGCCCCTCCAGCCGCAGCCCCCTTTTCCTCCTGGCACCAGGCAGGCGCAGCAAGGATGAGTGTCACGGCCAGGAGGGCGAAGCAGAGCCAGAACCTGCCCAGCTGTCCTGCCCGGACTTTTTCTCTTGTCAGAATCATCAGTCTTTATTGCTTTCTGAAAATCGCCGGCTCATTGAAGCCAGATACTACCCTTTATAGGTAAATTCGAAAACGATGTTCCCCTCGACCACGGCGCCATCTTTCACGGTTATTTTCTGCGCCTTGGGAGCCTTCAGTTTACGGTCCTTCTCATGCCAGACCTCGACGGTATAGCTACCATCGGCATCGGGAAGCTTGTTGATCGTGAACTTTCCATCGGAACCTGTTTTCGCGAAGAAGGGGTTCTTGACGACATAGGCATACGCGTTCATCCAGGGATGAACGGAGCACTGGCAGGCCTGGGATCCATTCTTCCTGTTAAAGAACCTTGTACGATTCTCTTCCCCTACAGTCGGCATCGAGAGGTTGAAGGACAACGTCGGAATACTCACATTGTGAAGGAACGGGTCACTGTTTTTGATGACGACCTCCTGGTCAGCCATCACAGCGAAAACATGAGGGACATACTGGCAGCCTTTCTGGTCAATCACGACCTTGGCCGGATGACCATAGGTCACCATGTCCCTGGCCTTGTAGCTCCCCAGCCCCTTGCTGATAAATATGATGCAGTCCTTGAGCCCGCCCCCTGGTCCGACAACGAGGTTTTCCGCCGGAAGCCCTCCCAATTCGAGGGCCTTGCGCTGCTTGCCGCATTCGGGCTTGGCTGAAATGTCGAGCTCTACAGATGAGGGAGCAGTACCGGTGACCTTGACCATCCCGGCGAAGGATACCGAACCGAACTTCTCTTTCTCTTTGGCCGAGGAGCCGGTAGAGCCGTCTCCTGTCCCTGCCTCCCCGGAACTTTCCGGAGCTGTAGATGCCGCCTTGCCAAACTGCGACCCGCCAGGCTCGCCGGCCTGCTTCTTGGTCTCACAGCCGGCGAACAATAACGCCAGGAGAACTGCCACAGCCACCGCACTCCGCGGTGAAAAAAAATCCATCTTCATTCGATTTACCGGCTCCTGTTTCCTGCAGATCTGGGTTGTTAAAACTTCTATTTCTCGTCGCAAGTGCCATGAATTTAGAGTGTTGAAATGTCTTTTCAAGACAATTAATCTGCCCCATCTGAATCAGGAGACCGAGGGGGGGAAGAAGCCGATGAAATCACCTCCCCAAGGTAACCGCAAACTCTTCCGGCTGTTTCCATACCCTGCTGGAGACAATCATTCACAGAGACTCCCCGATAGGAGTTCCCGGTCAGGAAAAGCCCCGGAAGTCCACTCAGGAGCCCCTCAATGGTCTCCAGACGGACCTGGTGGCCGACCTCGTACTGGGGGATGGCCTGCTCGTATCGATAAATTTTATGGGCCACCGGAGCTCCGCGAAAACCCAGCGCCTTCCCGGTCTCGCGTTCCACCAACTCGATCAATTCCTCATCTGTTTTGCCGAGAACTTCCGGCGAGCGGCGCCCTCCAAGCATAGCCCGGATGCTTACGCAGCCCTCCGGAGAATGCTCCGGGTAGATACTGGAGGTCCAGATCATTCCCAGGGTCTGTAATCCCTCACTCGCGGGAACCAGGAATCCGTAGCCATCAAGGTCTCTCTCCACATCCTCTTCCCTGTAGCCGAGGCAGGCTACGGCCACGGAAGAATAAGAAATGGAGGCCAGTTCTTTACTGAGACCGGGATGAGACCCGGTGAACAACCCTGCTGCACGGTGTGCCGGCAGAGCGAGAACCAGCGCCCTGGCTGTCTCCTCTCCCCCATCGGCAAAGGCAACCCGCCAGCCTCCATCATAGGAACTCACACTCTCGGCACAGCGTCCGGTCTCAGCCCGGTCGCCGATCTCAGAGCACAGGGCCCGTGAAAAGGTTTCAAGGCCTCCCTCGAAACTCTGCAGGGTAGCCGAAAAGGGCGAACCTCCCCCTCCAGCCGCTGATTTCTTTTTCCGGCTCCTGAGCATTCCCCAGACCAGGCTGCCATGCTCCTGCTCCAACCCGCTCAGGCGCGGAAAACAGCTCCTCATGCTCAGGGTTTCCACGTCTCCGGCATAAATCCCGGTGACCATCGGATCAAGCAGAACGTCAACGGCTTCCTGCCCCAGGCGCCGTCGCCCGAATTCTGCAATGGATTCATCCGCCACGCTCCTGCCGCGTGGGCGAAAAGGCTCCAACAGCAGGCCGAGGCGCCCACGCAGGGAAAGAAGATTCGAAGAGAGAAAGGCTCGCGGGCTACGCGGCAGAGGACACAACCTGCCCTTCCTCATGAGAAACCGATTCAGCGAGCGCGGCCGCGCTTCGAGTTTTTTCTCATCCAGCCCGAGTGCGGTGATGAGCTCAAGAGTCCCCGGCGCATTATCCAGCAGGCCGTTGGGGCCCCGCTCAAAGAGGAACCCATCCACCTCTTCGCTCCCCAGGGTACCCCCAAGCCGTGCCGCGCCATCGAAAAGCTTCAGCCCCGGCTGTGGCTCGCGCCCCTGGGAGCTCAGTTCCCTGCGCAGAAAATACGCCGTGGAGAGCCCCGAAACCCCACCACCGATTACAAGCGCGTCAAAAGGCGTTGGCAAGGTGCAGTCCTCAATGCGGCAAAGGAACCGGGCCTGAAAGCCAGCTTCCAAATGCCTCCCTATTGACCACCCCCCGCCTCCTCGTCGGGTTTCGCGGGGGCGGAAGTGGCAATCTTGGCGTTATTCATATGGCGCAGGTACTGCAGGAGTGCGTTTACATCGGCAAGCTCTTTGGCATCGATCTCGGAATCGGTCCTGCCGGTATACTTCTTCCGCTCCTGGAAATAGTTCGGCATCTTTGTGCCGGGCATAAAGTCAGGCGGGAAATAGAGCCAGTCACGCATCCATTGCACCCGCAGACGCCCCGCTGCCTTGCCAAGGTCGGGCCCCCAGGAGCTCTTGTCCCAGGGCTTTCCAACGGCCCAGCTCGTGGCCTTGTCCCCAAGCTTCCCTCCCGCTGCCTGGGCATCTGCCGGGGCTCCAAATCCTCCCTCGAGGAGAATCTTGCCGGCGGAATCCTTCCAGACAAGGAAGTGACTGTCTCCGGGAGCACTGAGCGGGACCTCTGCGGGATCAACCTTGCCGGCACCCTGGGTAAGAATGGGCAGAGTCGGGAGGTCGGCTCCGCGCGGATGGCACTGGCTGCACTGTTTGCCCTTCTCCTGCTCTGTTCCCTTGCCGAAGAGGAGCTGGCCTCTGAGGGCCTGGTCCACCTCGAGGTTATCTTCGGTGAAGATCTCGTTACCGTAGGGAATCTCATTGACCAGCTTGAACCACTTGACGATCAACCGCGCCTCTTCCTGCGTCAGGTTGAAAGAGGGCATGCGAATCTTGAGCCAGGGGCGAATCGGCTGTACGTCTTTGAGGAAATGGAAGAGCCAGTCGCTCTTGACTCTCTCGCCCTGGCGCAACAGAGGCGGCGGGGCCTTGAACCTGTCGGTCATCGCGGTTCCTGAATAGAAGCGTACACCTCCCTCTCCATACCCCTTGACCGCGAGTTTCTGCTCACTCACAGGCCGCTGTCCAAGCACACCGTCCCTGTAGTATTGCTGCGCAAGGATCTCGAAGTCTGACTTGCCGACCCCGAGGTCTTCGTCCAGCGCATCGAGATCCTGGTCATAGGGCGCCTCGATCATGGCGGCAAGAAAACCGCCGAGCTTACTGGATTCATCTTCGTAGGCTTTGCGGAGCTTCTCAACCAGGGCTGCTGCTTCAACAGGAGGCTTCTTGACAAGATTGTAAATACCCACGTTAGCAAGAGTCTCACCAACCTTTTCTTCATTGACGACTGAGTCAATCGCGATAGCGAGGTCCTGTACAAACCCCGGAAGCGGGTTGAAATGCCTGCGAGCCACGTCGACCAGGGACATGGGGTATTCGTTGGGACTGAAGACCTGGGGTAGAGATTCATCTGTTTTCCTGTCACCGGTAGTGAACTGTCCCAGCTGCTGGCCGAAGGTGAATCCTGCCGGCAAATGAATCCCGAGTTGGTCGCTGACCGGGCCAACCGGCCGGGCAGCCAGGCGGTACTCCCTTGCAAGCCAGGTCTCCGCCTGCATAGCATTGATCCTGCCCGTTTCAGCATCGGTACTATTGGGATTCGGCAGGTTATCAAGCGACACATAGCTGGTCGTTGCGCCAATCCGGTGGCAACCGGAACAGTTGAGCTTCTGTACAAGACGGCTGCCGGCCTCGAGGGTTCTCTCCCTGGCCGACAGGCGTTTTTTCATGATGGGATCAATCGGATCATCCACGAGGCTGATCACGTAGGAAACAACCGCCTCCACCTGCTCCGGCTTGTCATGGAAGGGGAACAGCGGCATCTTCAGCAGCGCCTCCGCGCCCTTGTGGGCCAGCTGGGAAGTAGGCAGGTACCTGTACACCTTCTCTCCATTCTGGTTCTTTCCATCCAGCACCCTGCGGGGAAAAACGTCAAACTGCCTGGTGTCGCTCAGCTTGGCCATCGCCCAGTCATAGCGTCGATGAGCAATCGCCTCGGAACCATCTTCCTGGTGGCCCCACTGACCGAAATCCAGCCGGTCAGAACCCTTGTTTCCCCACTTGTTCAACTCCGCACCGATCGGCTGGTTTCCATCAAAGTAAGCAACCCGGGTGGCACCCGCCGCTTCGAGGCGTTTCTTTTTCTCCTCCGGGTCCGGATCGATGTCCTTGATACCATTGTGGCAGCCGAAACAACCATAGCGGCGAACCAGGCGATGCCCCACCAGCTCCAGCTTCTCCGAGGTGGTCATAGGTTTATGGGCATCACTGCCCTTCAGCAGGTCACTTGCCCTGGTGGTCCCATGGCGGGAGCGCAAATAGACGGTGGCGATCTCATCGAGAATCTTTTTCTTCTCGGGGTCATTATCTATTTCTGACACGTTGGTCGTCACGAGGCCATCGTCCCAGGCCTTCTGTCTCTTCTTCTTTTCACTTTCGCCGAGGCTGGCGGGAGAGGCTGAGGGATTCGTTGCCAGGTCCACATCATTGTAGTCAAGCGTCAGGAGGTAGCTGACCATGTCGGCGATCTTCTGCGCCCCATCAGCATCCTGCCCGGGGGCCAGCCGGAACCGCGGCATAATGGTCTCGGGATCATGCTTTTGAGGATTGAGGATCCAGCCTGAGAGCCAGCTGACTGCCGTGTCCCGTCCTGCCTTTGATTCGAGGTCAAACTTACGGGCAAGGGGACTGAGGTCCGGCCCGAAGGTGTTATGAACCCACCTGTTGTAGGCTGCATCTGCCAGCAGGCCGGCACTTTCCACCGCGCTGTCTTCAACCTCGAGATTTTCCTCGATTTGCCGGGCTTTCTCGATCGCCCGCCTGGTGCTGCTGTAGAGCTCCTCGACGTCTTTGCCTACATCTAATCCCTTGAGCCAGCCGTAGAGTTTCTCCAGGTCGCCTGCCGTCTTTCCATAGGCTGCCGCGAGCGCGGAGGAACCGGCTGCCTCGGCTGCCTTCTTCTCAAGGCCGGCGAGAACAACCGGAAGAGCCGGCAGGGGTTCATCGTATTCCCCCTCGGACTCAACCTTGATGCTGTGGCACCCCATGCAGCCGAGAGTCTTGACCAACTCCCTGCCTCGAACAGGATTACCGGCAGGAGCTGCCCCACCTGTGCCTGGAAGTTTCTCTGCAAGGCTGCTGTTGTACAGGTAGGTAGAGAGCCCGAGCACCTCGACGCTATTGCGCAGGGCGAAATCAATCTCTTCGCTCTCCTCCGAGCCCTTCTCGAGAGGACGCAGCATCTTGCCTTTGGAATTCGTCAGGTCAAAGAACTGCGGCATCTTGGCGGACTCGCGGAAGTGACCCGGCTTACGAATCCAGCGGTTGAGGAAGTCCATCGAAACCTTGCCCGCAAGGTGTTTGAGATTGGGGCCGACCTTGTTGAACTTCCACACGCGGTCATCAGAGGGCCCCGAGACAACCTGGAAACCTTCGATGGTGTGGCAACCGAAACAACCATAGGTTCGAACCAGCTTCTTACCGAGGTTGAGCGTCTCCGCCCCCTCGACCTCCCACTGTTCGTTATGGCATTTCGTACAACTGGAGCTGGTGAAATGAGCCGGCAGCATCGGATGCTCCTCGTGATGCTTCTGGTGCCAGTGGTACTTGTCTTCCCAGTGCTTCTTCTGTTCGTCATCGGAAGGCGTATGCGCCGCTATGGAGAAGTCAACCGCATGCCCATCTCCGTAATGGCAGGTGGTACACCCAATGTCCTGGTAATTGTGCGGACTGGCTGCAGCGAGAAAGAGGTCCAGGCGGGGATGGCTGGCGTAAACCGTGCCCCATTTTTCATCCTTGAGACCGACGAAGCGCGGATCGGAATCATCGATGTTCAAATGGCAGGTCTTGCAACGATGAACCCGCTCCACATTGAGAAAATTCAGCGGCTCCTTGAGCCTCGGTGTAACCACCTTGTCGATCTTGTAGCTTGGCGCCATGAAATCGAGCAACGGGGCATTGCGAATCGCGTTTCGCATTGACGCATCGATCAACTCGTAGCTCTTGCGGGCCACAGTGACCTCAAGGATGTTGCCCTTCAACCCATTCTTCAGAACTGTAAAATCAGTCTTTTCCCCATCGAGAGTGACTGTGGTCCTCTTATTCAGCAGGTCGTCATATTTTTTCTCTGCTGCCCCCAGGGCAATATCAGCGCTCTCCTTATCCTTGGACAACCCATCCAGCTTCCTCACAGAGAGCGTGTTGAAATCTTCTGAAAGCCTGTCGACCTCCGCCTTCGCCTTCCCGGTAAATCCACCGGCGAGAGCATGCTTTTTCTCTTCTTCGAAAAGGAACTTGGCGGCCTGGA
>JAYGDV010000343.1:0-6830 GCA_046582735.1 Planctomycetota bacterium | reverse complement strand
ATTCAAATTGGCAGGGGGTTTCCCGCCCAGGGGCCGGATTGTATTACTATTTTCCGGCAGCCGCAGGGGCTCCCTTAGCGGCTTTCTCCCCGGTTCCCGTCTTTTTTTAAGCCTTCGCTTTTGCGGCAGGTTTTTTACGTTTTCCGGAGCTCAACTCGGCTGGCAGTTCTACCTTTTCCTTCATCTTCTCACGCACATCAGTGTAGTAGAGAAGATAGTGGTGAACCTGGAGAGCCTTCTCGGGCCCCAGCAATTCGTAGAAGCGTTTTTCTTTGCGGTCCCGGGTTTCCCTGCTCTTGGCTAGGCTGAGTTTGACGAGCAATTTTTCCATATCCGGGCTGAGCGGCATAATGGGATGGTCCTTGAAGCGCATCAGGACCATGTCAATTGTCGAAGTGTGCATGCCCTTGATGCTTTTCAGGAAGGTGCGAATCTCGCCCAGGTTTTCTTCCTGCAGGTTTTCGAGACTTATTTCGCGCAGTTGCTTGTGTACGAACTCCAGGAAGTCCTTGATAAAGACCGCTAGTGCCAGTGAATCGAAACTCTTTCTCAGGCCGATCTGGATATCCCGGATCACACTGACCCGGACCTCGTTCCAGTCAACAAAATCCGATTTCAACAGGCTGTAGCATCTTTTAGCCAGCTTCGGGTCCATATGGAGATGAAGCCGGTGAAAGATAACCAGGTCTATGATCGTTTCAGGGTAATTTTTTTCGTTGAGACTTGGCGGACAGTACTCTTCCGCTGCATCACAGATGTCTAGCAGGCGTTTGCTGATCTTCACCCGACTTCTCCATAAAAAGAAGAAAAGGGGAATTGGATTCCCCAAAGTGTTAAATTGAAAGGAGTTGTAATTTCCTATTCCAGACGGCTTCGATAATCCCGTAAGGGAAGGCTGGATTATACTATTTGCTTTGGAATGCATCAAAACCTCTTCACGCCAGCTTCTGCAGACTTCTGCAGCTGGAGGTGCCCCTGAGATTGGCGGGAGACAGGTAGAGGGCTATGAGCGAAATTTTTTCTACGCTGTTTTTTTCCTGTTTCCTTGCTGCAGCCATCTGTTTATCCGGTTCGGGTGCCTGCGGCACTGAGGATCTCCCGGTTCGGGGTGTTCCACTGTTAGCCGATGGCCTGCTGGCGACAGAGAAGCTGGCGGGTGAGGGGATCTGGCTGGACCCGGCCTTTAAGATGCGTTTTCGCCAGGTACGACGTAGCAGGATAACGGTCTGGTTTGAGGACCAGTTGCTCGGAGATGGCGAAGCCTACCGGCGCAGGGCAAAAGAATTCGCCGGAGGCAAGCGGAGGGAACTTCGCAAGGCTGCGCTGAAAACCCTGCAGGCAATTCATTCCCGATCATGGAAACAGGCCAAGTCCCGCATCGACGAGCTGGTTGATGAGGGCAAGATCAGCCAGGTGGAGCCCCACTGGATTGTGAACGGGTTTTCCTGTCTCACCGTGAAGGAGCACCTGCAGAGCCTGCGTTCCATTCCGGGTGTGAAGAAGATCTTTGCAGCTGCGAACCGGCCCGCCAACCGCCCCCCCCCCGGAGCTGTTGCTCCCGGTTTCCCCAGGCAGAAGCAAGCGCCCTTCGATCCGAAGCGCTACAAGCATCCCTGGTATATCCGTTCTTTGCAGGCTGATCGGGTGTGGAAGGAACTTGGTGTCACCGGGCTGGGAACTCTCAACGTGGTCCACGACTTTTCCTTCGTATTTTCAGATAACCTCGCGGGTAACCTCTACCGCAATCCGGGAGAGGTTCCGGCAAACGGCCTCGATGATGACCGCAATGGTTTCGTGGATGATTACCACGGCTTCAATTTTGATGCAGATACAGCTCGCTTGACAAATGTCCCGGTGGCGTTGAGCTCATCTTCGCCTCGGTGGATGCATGGGTTTATGTGCGCGGCCATTATTTGTGGCCGCGGGGTCCCTGGTAAGGAATATGAGTTCGGAATTGCCCCGCAGGCGAGGTGGGCAGGAGTGATCGGTGGGGGAAGGTTCGAGAGAGCCGTGCAATGGGCTGTCGAGCAGGGGGCCGACACCTACAGCATGAGCTTTTCGATTCCCCGCCTGGGCGAATACCGCTCTCACTGGCGCAAGGTCATGGAGCAGGGTTCCCTGTGTGGGGTGTTCTTTGTCTCCGGCGCAGGCAATTTCGCCGAGTCAGAGCAGGTGCCGGAGCAGATGCGTGTTCCTGAGGACATCCCGGAGGTGGTTTTTGCAGCTGCAGGTGTACAACGTGATTTCGGCCGGACTCCGTTCTCGAGCCAGGGGCCCGTGAAATGGGAAACGGAGCATTACCGTGATGGCCTGGTCCCCAAGCCAGAGGTATGTGCTTTTAACATGGGGCTGCCGTTTCTGAGGCGGGACGGGTCGGTGATGAGTGCCGGCTTGAACGGCAACTCATTTGCCGGGCCCATGTTTTGTGGAGCGATTGCATTGATGCTCTCGGCCGATCCGGATCTGCTTCCCTGGGATCTGAAGGAGGTCATCACGGCGACGGCCACCGATGTGGCAGCACCGGGAGTTGATGCTCAAACCGGACATGGACTGATCAACTGCTACCGGGCAGTGAGAGAGGTTCTGCGACGCAAGGCCCTGCGGGAGGGCCTCGACGCAGGCCCCTTCACCGGGAGGCAAGCCGGCGATGAGATCGATATAGCTTCTGTCAGGGCGAAGCTTGCCCTGCTGCGGATCAGGATTGCCAGGGTTGAGCCGGGTTCCCAGGCCGCGAAGGCAGGGGTGCAGGTCAACGATACGGTCCTGAGTTATAACGGCCAGTCAATCACGACCCGTACGGCACTTCGGGCGGCAGTGGAGGCTGCGCGCCGGCAGGATACTGAAAACATCCTGCTGGTGATCGAGCGCATGGGAAAAAGAATTGAGCTCCCCGTGAAGAGTGGCACGCTGGGGGTCAGGATTGCCGCAGCCTTTTCCTCTCCAGTATTCCAATAGCTCGGATGAAGGTTGCACGACACCGGAGGCAGCAGGTCCCCTCCCTCAGTAGGTAGTTGAACGGCCTGCTTTTCCCAGCCGCCTGTTATTGCCCTTGAGGTAGGCTTTCCGACGATGGGCAATCAGCTCCGCAGCTATGCTCACGGCGATTTCTTCAGGTGTCCTGCTGCCTATATCGATCCCGATCGGCGCATGAATCTCATCGAGCTCTTCCTGTGAGACGCCCTCTTCGCGGAGAGTTTTATAGATACCGGCGATCTTCGGTTTGCTTCCAATGAGTCCTATGTAGCCGGCCTGGGTCCGGATAGCTTTTGAAAGAACCAGCTGATCGTATTTGTGCCCCCTGGTCACGATAACGATGAAGCTCGCCGGGGTAATCGAGAGCTTTTCAAAGCAGTCTTCAAAGTCAGCGACAATCACCTGGCTGGTTGGCGGGAAGTGTTCTGAGTCGGCAAATTGAGGCCGGTCGTCGACGATGACGCATTTCATTCCGACCATCTCGACCAGTGGAACCAGCTGCCGGGCTATATGCCCTGCGCCGAAGATGTGAACCACAGGACTTCCCAGCGGCTCGATGAAGATTTCGACCACTCCGCCACAGGCGAGTCCTTCTTCCCCGGCAGTTTTCGGTGAGAGCTCAAAGCTTTTACGGATCGGGCAATCCTTTTCGATGGCCTCCCGTGCCAGTGCCCAGACATCCGCTTCGGTGCAGCCGCCACCAATAGTGCCGACTGTGCTGCCGTCCTCGCGTACGAGCATCTTGGCGGATTCCTTGCCTGGAGTGGAGCCGCTGGCCCCGATAACGGTTGCCAGGGCACCTCTTTGGCCCTCCGAGAGCAGTTTTGATATCGCCCTGTAAATATCTGACATCAAGCTACTTATAGCATTTCAGCGGCTTCTCTCCAAGTTTCAGACGACTATTTGCCCGTTCCTGCCGCATTGGTAAGCGTGTTGTATACTTTCCGGGGGAAGTCACAGTTGATTTGGGCAGGACTGAAAATGAGCAAACAGGGTACCGTTTCAGCAAGTGAACTGGGTGGATTGCGCCCGGATTCCGATGAATGGCAAGAGCAGGCGCAGTTGCAGAAGCACCGTGCGGTGAAGGCATTGCAGTCTTCTCTGCGCATGTACGAGCTGAATGAGAAGATCAAGTCCACCCTCGATCTGACGACCCGTCTGCTTGATATCGAAAAGGAATCGGAGCTGTTCAGCGAGGCGGTGAAGGTTCTGACTTCTGATGATGGTATGGGTTTCCGGGATGCGAGTCTCCTGGTCCTTGAAGAGGACATCCTGCATACAGCCTGTTCCACTATCGAGCGTGGCAAGAAGATATTTCCGATCGATGGGGATAACCGGTACGCACGCTGGCTGGCTGCAGCCAGAGAGCCTGGTGAGCCAGGCGGGAGTAGCGGCAACGAGCTGATGGTGGAGCTGCGCAGCAGGGGAAGACTGCTTGGTCTCCTGGAGGTGGTTCAGCATGAGCGGGAAAACACCCTTTTTGCCGGACTGGATTCCTTCCTGGAGTGGAGGCGCGATATGGTTTCGCGGATCGGCGAGGTCATCGCGATGCTGATCGACAACCTGCGCTTGAACCGTGAGCTCAAACGCCAGTCGACAGTCGATGTCCTGACGGGAGTCTACAACCGGAGCTATTTTCTTCAGAGGGTCAAGGATGAGGTGAAGAGGGCCTGCCGCTATGACCGGCCTCTCTCTCTCGTCTTCATTGATATCGATAAGTTCAAGGAGATCAATGATGAGCATGGGCACCTCGCGGGTGACAGCCTGTTGCGCAAGCTCGGCTCATTGTTTCGGCGCAATATTCGCAATACGGATGTGCTCGGCCGGTACGGGGGAGATGAATTTGTGTGGTTACTCCCCGAGACGGACCTGGAGATGACCACCTCGGCGGCCCGGAAGCTGATCAGCGAGTTGAGGGACTGTCGATTCGACCTGGTTGGAGACGGGAATCCCGGAGCCGAGGTGGCGGTTACCGTGAGTCTTGGAGCGGCCAGTCTGCTGCCGGGTGAGGTCGAGGCGGAATCGCTCCTGCGGCGTGCTGACGAGGCGCTCTACAAGGCAAAAAACGGCGGCAGGAACCGGTTGGAAACCTGATCAGACGGTCTCCTGGTCGGAGTCTGCCTCCGGTTCCGGTTGCTCTCCGGGTTCACGGTCCTGCGCCAGGATCTCTTCGATCCTGGCCACCCGGTCATCGGTGTCGTCGAGGACGAATTTGAGAACCGGGGTGTTCCGGAGCTTGAGATTCTTTCCGACTCGTCTCTGGATGAACCCACAGGATGATTCAATAGCCCGGAGAGTTTTTGACTGTTCTCCCCGGGGCCCAAGAACGGAGAAATAGATTTTCGCCTCGCGAAGATCTGAGGTCATCTCAACGTCGAGGATCGTAATAAATCCAAGGCGGGGATCGTTCAACTCCTGCTGGACAACGTGACTGACGAGGAACTTGAGCCGGCTGGCTATTTTCTGGGCGTGGCGGGGGGGCATTTAGTGATTTGCGGATTCGACCGGGGCTGCCGGATCACTTCTCGAGGGTGCGAGCCTTGTGAACGATTGCGTAGGCTCGAATCAGATCGTCTTTTTTGATGTCCTCGTAGTTCTTTAACTTAATTCCGCACTCGAAGCCTTCCTTGACCTCCTTGGTGTCGTCCTTGAGACGTTTGAGGTTGGCGATGGAACCCTCGTGGATTTCTACATCGTTTCGGACCAGGCGGATTTTATCGTTACGGAGGATCTTGCCGGTTTTAACGTAGCAACCGGCAATATTGCCGAGCTTGGAAGCCTTGAACACCTCCCGGATTTCCGCTTCTCCATGGAATTCTTCGACCTCTTCAGGGGCGAGCCGTGCCTCCATGGCCGCATGGACATCATCAATAGCCTCGTAGATAACCTTGTAGTACCGGATTTCGATGCCGTTTTCCTCTGCCACGACGCGTGCCCGGTCGTCAGCAACGACGTGGAAACCGATGATGACCGCATCGGAGGCGGAGGCCAGCTGGACATCTTCTTGGCTGACCGCGCCTACGCCGGTATGGATGATTTCGACTCTCACCTCCTCGGTGGAAAGACTTACCAGCGAGCTTCGCAGGGCTTCGATCGAGCCGCGCACATCGGCTTTCAGGATCAGGTTGAGTTCCGTGGTTTCACCGCGGGAAGTTTTCTCGACCAGGTCGATGAGGGAGCGTCTTTTGCCGCTTGATTTCTCTGCCTGCTCCATTTCCCGCCGGCTTCTCGCTCGCGAATCCGCAATCTGGCGCGCCTGTTTTTCAGACTCGAGCACATACAGTTTCTCGCCTGCATCGGGGACGGAGTTCAGCCCGACGAGGGTAACGGGCATGGAAGGACCTGCTTCACTGACCTGTTCCGTTCCATTGATCAGGAGATCCTTGACACGGCCGTAGCTCGCTCCGGCGAGCACACTGTCACCGAGCTTCAAGGACCCGTCCTTGATCAGGGCCGTGGTGAGGACTCCCCGGTGGGTGGTTGCTTCGGCTTCCAGTACGACTCCAAGCGCCGATCGTTCCGGGTCAGCCTTGAGCTCGAGTATCTCCGATTCCAGGCTGAGAACCTCCAGGAGGTTGTCGAGGCCCTCTCCAGTCTGGGCAGAGACTTCTACCATTTCCGTGTCGCCACCCCATTCCACCGGGTTGAGTCCGAGCCCGGAGAGTTGCTCTTTGCATCGTTGCGGGTTCGCGCTGCCCAGGTCGATCTTGTTGATAGCTACGATAATGGGCACCTCCGCAGCGCGGGCATGGTTGATCGCCTCTTCTGTCTGGGGCATCGGGCCATCATCTGCGGCCACAACCAGGACGGCTACGTCGGTGACATTGGCTCCCCTCGCCCGCATTTCAGTGAAGGCT
>JAYGDV010000324.1:0-1685 GCA_046582735.1 Planctomycetota bacterium | reverse complement strand
TGTGTGACAGGGGGATGTTTAAGATAGGTTATTTTCAGTGGCCTAAGGCGATGGCGCTCTGGTTCGCCAAGCTCCTGGTGGTTTTTGGTCTTCTCATGGCCTGGACGGGGTGGGAGCTGCCGGTGGCCATGGGGGGCGCTGCGGCTCTATTCGGATTTGTAGGCTGGTCGTTTCATTACTTTACGAAGAAATGGTTTGCCTGGTGTAAATCCCAGGAAAGAAAGACTGAGAGGCAGTTGGAACAGGAAGCCCTGGACCACCCTTTCCAGCCGGAATACGAGAGCAGCCCCGATTTTCATGAATGGGCAGGGCAGTTCTTTGACTCCGTATCGAGATGGAAGAAATTCCGCAGGAAATATGAGCAAGATGGAAAACCGGCTGGAGAAAACGAGGAAACGGCTGACCCACCCGAAGGAGTTCCGCCTTTGCCCCCTTCGGTCGATTTGCTGGATGATTGAGCGTCAACCCTCTCCTTGCCCCCGTCCCGGGCCTCGCATATCCTCTAACTCATGGTGCGCGCTTTCAGGATCGCTGTTTTACTGATTTCGCTGGTGGGGGCATCCGGGATCGGCTTTTGCCTGGAGGAGGAGGGGGAATCGGCACCGGCGGAGGGGCAATTGGAGTCCCGGTACCGAGAGAGTGTGCGTCCGGTCCTTGAGAAATACTGCTTTCGTTGTCACGGGCCAAAGAAGAAGAAGTCGGGAGTCCGGGTGGACATTCTCGATGGTTCGCTCGAAGACAAGCAGCTCTTTCTGCTGAAGCACATGCTCAAGCAGTTGGAAGAGGGCGCCATGCCGCCGAAGAAGGAGCGCCAGCCCAGCGCAGATGAGCGCAAGGTCGTGCTTGAGTGGGTCGGCCAGGCCCTGCGGGCCGGTGAGCGCAAGACGCGTGCCCGCAATGGGACGGTGCGGAGATTGACGGTCGAGCAGTATCACAATACCTTGCGCGACCTGCTGGGAGTGGAGGACCTTCTGGCGAAGGCTCTGCCTGCCGACGGTATTTCCAAAGAGGGATTCAGGAACAACCAGGACACCCTGCTGCTGATGCCGCAGATGATGGAAACCTATTTCGAGATCGCCGAAAAGGCACTCGCCCTGTGCCTCGTTGATGAGACGAAAAAGCCTCGGATCCAGTGTTTCCGGGTTGAGCTTGGAAAGGGGGTCAACAAGAAGCCCACTGCCGACAAGCTGGTATTGAATGGCCCCAACCTGTTGCCCAAGAAAAATTTCCTTGTACGCCAGGTGGTTCCCGACAAGCCGTTCCCATTCGAGCCCCTCGCGATGAGGACTAAGTTTCGATTCTTCGAGGGCTACGCGGGCAATGGCACCGTGCGCGCCTGGAGGGATTTCGAGGGAATTTATCACAACGTCTTCGCTGCTCTGAATGGCAAGTTTACCGGTGGCCTGAACTACGGTCGCTCCCACGTGTTTGTTCCCGAGGGCCTCCTGCTGCGGCCCAGGTCTCCTGAAACTCAGAACGGCAAGCCTCCGGCGCAGGGGCCGTCGCCCTCCTTCTCCATGCCGCTGCGCGAGCTGCCCAGGTCGGGGTTGTTCCAGTTGACCGTAGAGGCGGCCCGGTACGACGATGGTTTCCAGCCGAGCTCTGCCCTGCCAGAGGCGAACATCCGGTTCGAGTTCGATGTGAGCGGTGGAAAAGACGCAAGCCTTGAACTTCCGGCCGCGGGA
>JAYGDV010000284.1:0-2503 GCA_046582735.1 Planctomycetota bacterium | reverse complement strand
CACGTCGTCTTCACCAACAACCACGTCCACCACGTGGGCGGCACGATCGCTTTCCGCGGGAAATTCGAGGACCCCATGGAGACAGCCCTCATCTCGGGCAACGTCCTGGAGGACCTGTGCGGGTCGAGCTGCGGCGGCTGGATCTGGGCTGGAATCGAGGTCAACAACTGCAGCGCGTTGACCGTCACCAACAACGTCATCAAGGAAGCCTACAGCGAAGGCAATGGCAACGGCCACGCCCTGCAGCTGTGGAGCATGTCGCCGTGGACCATTGACATTCACGACAACGAGCTCACCGACAGCGCGGGAGGGATCTGGATCCTGACCTACGCCACCGCCGCCGCTAATATGGGGGCCGCGATGACTCCCGCGCTCCAGTACGAGATGCCCACCGGCTCGATCACGGACAACGACTTCTCCGGCAATACCATGTTCGGAGTGGCTGTGAATGATTCCAATGGCGGCGGTCCCATGGACGGGGCTGCATTGTTCGCTGATATCTCCGCCGCGGGCGGTCCCGTCAACGCCGAGAACAACTGGTGGGGCGATGCCAGCGGCCCAGGCGGCGCGGGCCCGGGAACGGGAGCCGCGGTTACAAGCTCCGTCGATTTCGACCCGTGGTGGGCTAATGCCGCGATGACAACAGCGGCCTCAATGCCGACCACGCAGTTCGCCCTGCGGACTGCCGCCACTGCGGGACCCGGCGAATCGATCACGGTCTACCTGGACGTTAGCAGTACCCAGCCGAACATTGCATCCGTGGGCACGAGGATCACCTACGATGCCACCAAGGTGGACTTCGACAGCTTCGCCCTGGGAAGCGGTGTCCCGTCGACCTGGAGCACCGTCTACTCCAAGACGGACGTTGCCGGGGAGATCGATCTCGTGATCACTGATGTCTCGTTTGCCGCGTCGACCCTCACCGGTCCCGCGACAGCCGTCGAGGCCATCATCCTGACCTTTACGAGAATCGGATCCGACTGCGACGGCGTGGTCCTCGGTTTCAACTCCGCCGCCTCCGCGGTTACCAGCGCGTTTCCCGCGACCCACTATGTTCACTTTCTGGACGCGGGCACCTCAAGCGTGCTGCTGCAGGCGGCATCGGAAACCACGGGCGTATCGGGCCCGGCCGTCAACGACCATTCCTTTATCCGCGGCAACCTCAACAACCGCTCGGCGCATATCCTTGACATCTCCGATGTGATCGACCTGGCGGCGTGGCTGTACTCGGGACTGGTGCTGGGCTACGATTGCCAGGCCGCGGTCGACGTCAACAACGATGGCTCCTTCAACATCACCGACCTGATAACGCAGGTGCAGGGAATCTTCAACTCCAGCCTGATCACGATCCCACCGCCCAACTTCTCGAACCCGGGCCTGGGTATCGCCGGCGTCGGGGCAGCCGATGGTGGGTCCATACCCTCGGTGCTCGGCTGCGCGGACGGAGAGTCCTGCCCGTAGCACGCGCCTGAAGAAGGCAGCAGGAAAGAACGGAAGAACCCGCGCGCGGCCTTTCACCGCGCGCGGGCTCTTTTCATCTTTGGTTGGTGGAGGCAGGGGAACCCGGGGTGTAGGATGGGGGTTTCGAAGTTCTCATGGAGACAAGGAAGATGCATCGGCTCGCTTTCGCCAGGCTGTCAGCCGCCAGGTCCGCGCTCTGGATCCTGGGAATGTCGTGCATCGCGCCGGCCTGCTTCTGCCAGGCCCTGGTCGAACCCGTCGCCGCGACCTGGATCTACCCGGGCTCCGATGTCGATTCGGTGGCCACCTGGGTGGCTCCCGACCCTGCCGACTCCCTGGTCTTCGTTACCGAGAAGAACGGTGACCGGGTCGAGGTCTGGTCGCCCGTGACCGGGCGGCCCTACGCTCCGATGCACTTCATCGGCGGGGACCAGGACAGCGACGACGCCGGGCAATTCGACCGCCCCAATGCCGTCTGGGTGGTCTACCACGTCCCCTTCCGGGATGAATTCGTCGATATCCTGCTCGTTTGCGAGCAGCTCAACGGCCGCGTGCAGATATTCCGCCTCCCGGAGCTGACCTACTTCGGCCAGTTCGCGTCGGGGGATCTCAGCCGGCAGCGCGTTTTCGGACGCGGCATCGCCCCCTACCATGACGGCGAGGATCACTTCGTCATCGTCACCGACCGAAGCCCAATAGAAAAGATCAAGACCTACCGCCTGGTAGAAAATGGAGAGGAACTCGGAGCCGAGCTGGTCAGCTCCTTCGGTGACGAGGAGGGTAAGGACGCGCTGAATGTCGTCGAGTCGGTCCTGGTGGACACCGCGCAGGGGCGCATCCATGTCTGCGGGGACGAGTGGAGAACAGCCGGGGTGGGGATCCCGGGGGTGCGCGTATTCCACCTCGCGGGTGTGTACACCGGGGTCACCTACGGGGAGCCGCAATTCCAATTTGACGTCGAGGGCATCGTCCTCTACGAAACCGGCCCCGACGATGGCTACATCATCATCTCCGATCAATACAATGACGGGGAGCCCAACGA
>JAYGDV010000273.1:0-4287 GCA_046582735.1 Planctomycetota bacterium | reverse complement strand
CAGGGTCCTGAGCAAGCCGGATGCGACCGACACCCTGTTTGACGTACTCGCCGCAGCGATATCCGGACTCTCTAAAGGCCCCCGTATGGCCGTGCTCGGCTTCGGAGCAGGAGGTTTTATCTCCCCTCTGCGTGCCATGGGTTGTGAGTGCCACATCGAGGGCGTCGACCTCTGGGAGGCGGGAGAGCGACTCTTTCGAGAGCTCTCCGATGACTGGGCAGGCCCGGTGAAGTTTTCCTGCCGGGAGGCGTGCAGTTGGCTGAAAAAACGCCGCGGAGCCTACGACCTGGTACTCGAGGATCTCTCTGAACCCCATCCGGAACTCGGTGCCTGCAAACCATAGGCAAGCTTCGAAGAGCTCCCTGCGATCATCCACGGTAAGCTCCGCCCCGATGGGGTCGCATTGTTCAACCTGCTCCCCTGGCCCGACACATCCTGGAAAGCAATTCTCTCCAGGGTATCGCGCCCCTGGGCCGAGGCCCGCGTCATCGAGTTCAGCGATTATGAAAACCAGCTGCTTGTAGCCGGGAACTCACTGGAGAGCTCCGCCAGCCTCTCCAGGAAGATCGGCAAGGCCCTGGGGTCCATCAATTCCAGCCTGCGTGGAGGCTACAGCCTGAGAACACTTAAACAGGACTGAGAGCGACCGCTCAGCGACCCTGGTTTCTCCACAAGACAGCCCAATAAGGCAGGGTGTCCTTCTTCTTCCTGGCCATGGTCATATTGCCGACCACCAGGTCAAGGTCTCCGTCCCCGTCGAAATCCCCCAGATCGAGAGTCGGGTGAAAACAGGTGAACTTCTCGAGTGAATAGCGCTCGAAGCGGCCGGGCTTCACCTGCTCCAGCCAGATCAGGGACTCGACCGATTCCGACCCCGGGGTCTCCTTGCGGATGTAGGGCAGGAAGACACTGGCAAATATATCAACATCCCCATCCCCATCTATATCGGCGGCCTTTGCCGCGCTGCAGCCGTAGAGTTTTGTCAGGAGATGCTGCTTGAACGGATAGCTGCCCGAATTCTCAAACCACTGGATCCCGTGGTAAGGCTTCGGGACGAGGTCATCCAGGCTGTCACCATTGCTCGAGAGGACATCGAGATCTCCGTCTCTGTCCATGTCGACCAGCTGGATTCCTGTAGCTCCCCAGTTCGGGTGGGTCGCCCTGAAGATGGTTTCCTTCCGGAACCCGCCGCTTCCATCGTTGAGAAAGGCGACAATCGTCTCGTGGTGCTGCGATATCAGCGCTACGAAGTCCGGGTCTCCATCTCCATCGAGGTCCGTAACCGGGACATGGATGGCGCCCGGGCGCGGATCGAGAACATGGGGAGTGAACTTCGGTGCAGAGTAATCAATTGTCTCGTTCTGCAGCAGCAGGATGTTTCCGACCTTCCGCCAGCCGAAGACCGCGACAACGATATCGAGATCTCCATCGGAATCAAAATCCGCCGCCTGGCAGTGGGCAACCCGGCCGAGTCCTTTTGCCAGCGGAATCACCTTGAACTCGCCGTCCGTGCCTCCCCGGAACCAGAGGACACTTCCATTCTCGACATCGGAGGGCGTCGTCGTTCCCAGGTCCGAGACCAGGAGATCACGGTTCCCATCGCCATCAAGATCAACCACCTCGGCCGTACAGGGATTGGTACAGCGTCCCAGTACCCGCATATCGAGTGGATCGAGATAGGGCCTGGCAGCCAGGACCATTCCAAAACGCATTTCACAGATCAGCAGGTCGAGCCGGTCGTCCCTGGAGAGGTGAACGAGGCGGGTGCTGGAGACCCCCGGGTAAGATTCGAGGCCTCCAATCCTAACGCCGGTGGCCTCCAGGTTGAGGGCCGGGCTTTTCTTGCCCGCTGTATGTGAGAGTCCAGGCAGGCCCTCGGGGGCACGGGTGTTGTAATAGGCCACCACCTCCTCCCGTGGAGGAATCCCGGACGGAAGCTCTTTTTCCGATCCCCGGGTAATCTCAAACATCTCATCAATCTTACGTTCCCACATTCGCCGGGGAAGGGTGGCGGGGGGAGGAAGGAGATGGCAGGTGGAGCAGAAGACCTCCACCCGGGCCTCCGCGGTAAGCGGCTCTAAAGAGGGAGCTTCTCCCTTCTCACAGGAGCACAGGGAAATTGCTGCGCAAAAAAGCACCGAAACCCACGAACTGGAACGCTGTATCGAAGAAAGGAGCATAGCCGGATTCTACAGCGAAAACGCTCCCCCGGGCAGTCCCTCGCGTAGATTGCTCTACTTCTCACCGGTCATGGGAATCTCACGGAAAATCCGCGATTTTGAACGGTCGTAGTAGAGCTTGCCGTTGATAAAGGCCTTGAGGACAAAGCTGCGGTAATCGAGCGGGTGACCACTGAGGATCAGCAGGTCGGCATCCTTTCCCTTTTCAAGGCTGCCAAGACGGTCATCGACACGCAGGATCCGGGCCGGGTTCAGCGTGATCGCCTTGAGGGCCTCTTCATTGCTCATCCCTCCACGGATAGCGAAGGCCGCATCCAGATGCAGAGTGGCGAGGTCCCGGCCTGCGAGACCGGCCAGGGTGATCCCCCGCCGGTAGGGCAGGATCGAGACCATGCATCCAGCCCGGGCGAAGGCAGCGGGGCGCCGCACAGGGGCCATCTGCCCCTTCTCAAAGACCGGCCCGCTGGTGTTGAAGTTGAAGTCACGTCCCCGGGACTTCACCAGCACGGGAACATTGGCCGCGGCCAGTTCGGCGCCCATCATCCAGGCGTCCTTGGGCTCGTTGAGAACCACGTCGAAGCCATACTTCCTGCTGAGCGATAAGACGATCTTCACCTCGTAATTGTTGGACGGAGAGAAGACCGTCGGGCGGGCGTTTTCCAACACCGCGACGTAGAGCTTCAGGCTCGAGCTGAGCTTCGGCTCGGTAGCCTTCTTGGCCCGGGCCTCTGCACGCTTATCAAGATACTGCTTCGCCTGCTTGAAACGCTCCCGCATGAGGAAATAATTGAGCTCAAGCTGCCGGGTCGGCAACGAGAAGTAGTTCAGCGCCGGCTCCCTGACCAGCATCCCGGCCAGGTCACCTCGGGTGAGCTTGATAACGGCAGAATTGGAGCCTCCCGCAAGCGGGCCATCCTGGCCGAAACCTCCGAAAAACGGAGCGGGGAGGGCCTGCACAGTGGTAATCCCACTGGCCAGGGCGATCCTCAGTTCACGGTCCCAGGGATTCAGCCCGTTCTTCATATTCCCGGAGCTGGTCTCTATGCCGACTCCCATGGAAACGATCGAGACGAAGCCCGGACAGACATACAATCCTTCACCCTTGTGAACCTCAGCGCCCTCGGGAGGATCGATCTCCGAGCCTACCTCGAGAATTTTTCCATCCTTCCAGATCACGGTTCCCCTGCGGACCATCGGACCTGAAACCGGAAGAACGGTAGCCCCGACAACGGCGTAAACCTCGGACTTCTTCTCCTCGGACTTCTTCTCCTGGGCCGCCAGGGTGAGCGAAAGAGATACGGCCAGCAGGGCAACGGAAAGGAATACTGGTAACCTGGTGTTCATCGCACGGCCTCCCCACTCAGCTTCCCGGTGGCGGGATCATCCTGGAATACTCTCACTCCCTCGATATAGACCGAGAGGATTCTCGCAGAACCTGAAAGCGGGTCCTTGTCGTAGCAGACGAAATTAGCCATCCCTCCACTCCTCAGGCTTCCCACCTTGGAGGCGAGGCCGACAAGGTCCGCCGGAACCGAGGTGACACCGGCGAGAGCTTCATGTGGAAGAACACCCGACTTGATCATCGCCGCCAGCGGGAAAAATATATCCCGGTGGCCCTCGAGAGTGTCTCTAAGGGGGACAAACGCCACGGGGATCCCAGCCCTCAACAACAGGCGGGCTGAGTTGACGTAAATGCTGGTATCAGGAATCCGCCCCATTCGGGGCTCGAGGATAACCGCGGTGAGCTGTTTCTTTCTCTTGATGAGCAGGTCGATGATCTCCGGGGGCTGCGGCGAGGTCACCAGGACGAACTGGAACTTCATGGGCAGGGAGTCAAGGAAGGCAAAGAGGTGAGCTATTGCCGCCGGGCTGCCTACCCGCAGAAAGGCCTTCTTTTCGCCTTTGAACAACTGCACCACCGGGTCGGGCGGCTTCGGCTTGGAAGGTGGCTTGGGAGCCGGTTTCGCGGCCGGCTTTGCAGGAGGTTTCGCGGCCGGTTTCTTCTCTTTCGCTGGTGGTTTCCCTGCCTGCTTCTTCGCCTCTTCGGCTTTTTTACGGGCCTCTTCTTCAGCTTTCTTCTTGTCGGCCTAGATCGGAAGAGCACACG
>JAYGDV010000506.1:0-6630 GCA_046582735.1 Planctomycetota bacterium | reverse complement strand
TCGCAGCGGTTGTCCAGCGGCACCTCGAATTTGAATCCTCTCAGCGTCAGTGAGAAAAACCGATTCTGCTCTCCTGCGACATTCTCTTCCACCAGGTTGCGAGCCAGGCTTCTCGGGTCCATAAACCCGGCACCCACGACGATGTCGAGCAGGTCGTATTCGTAAAGAGCACCTCCGAGGCACTCGGCATGGAGCTTCCGGTCGTTCCTGACTTTTTCGCCCGGGCGCCGGTCGGCGACGATGTCGGAAATGTAGAATTCCCCCCCGGGTTTCAGGACCCGGTAGATCGAGTTGAAGACACTGTCCTTGCGTGGAGAAAGGTTGATGACGCAGTCAGAGACGACCAGGTCGATTGATGAGTCATCGATTGCATCCAGGGTTTCGATGAAGCCCTTGTGGAAGAAGACGTTGCTTTGCGAATACCCGTAGGCTGCCATGACCTCGTCGGTGTTCCTGCGGGCGACATCGAGCTGTTCATCGCTCATATCAATGCCATGCACGGCTCCCTGCTCTCCTGTCAACCTGCTCAGGATGAAGCAGTCGAGCCCGGCTCCGGAACCCAGGTCGAGAACTTTGAGCCCGGCGAGGTCGTCGCCGGGTATGCAGCAACCGCATCCGTAATTCCTGTTTTTTACCTCCTGGGGGATCAGCTCGGATATTTCCGCATACCGGCTGAGGGTGGAATCAGCGCAGCAGGCGTTTTTTTCCAGGTCTCCTGTTTCCTGGAGTACACGGCCGTAGTACTCGCTGAGGTAGGAGCGCAGGTCGTCGAGGGTATCACCGGGAATGGACATGGGGTTGAGTCCCATCGAAATCTACGGCGGCAGGGGGGTGTCAGGGATTCTACAGGCTGCTTATTCTCAATATGGAGGCAGCAGATGCACGAAAAATTGTATCCGGCTGGTAACCAGCCGGGGGCTTTCCTCTCAGGAGGAGATTGGCTAATCTTAAAGAAGTGGAACCTGGTGCATACGTTTCTTTTTATGGATTTCCCGGTGAAAAACTCCCGTAAATATTTATTCGCGTCGTTGGCGCTCGGCACAGGCCTCCTGGCCGGCTGGCTGAGTACGAGTGAGCCGGCTGGTTCGCCGCCCGGTTCTCCAGGTGCGGGAAGCTCTGCGTTGCAGTCGCTGAGAGGCTCACTGTCCACGGACGATCGAGATTCCTGGCTTCCCCTGGTGGAGGCCCTTGGCAGGGAAAGCGGTACCGAGGCCCGCGCCGAGGGGCCCCGGGTGCTTTTCGATGTTTACAGGCTCTCTACAGAAACAGGTCTGCGCGCGGCGATTCTTGCGGCTCTGGAGATCCTTGGGAGTCCGCAGGCCTGCGAAACCCTGGCAGGAATCTACCGCCTGGATAACGAAGATTCCCCAGGTGCAGCGATGCGCCTTTCGAGGATCAAGGATCCCCTGTGCGTCGCCCGGCTGAAAGGGATTGTTGAGGCAGAAAAGCGTGAAGGGGAACTCGCGAGAGCCGCGGTTCGGGCCCTGGGAAAGACTCGCTCGAGGGCAGCTGCGGATTTCTGCGCGGAACTGTGTGCAGATACCTACCAGGCGGCAGTTCGCAGGGAGGCGGCCGAGGCATTGGGGATGATCGCCGAGCTCTCATCAATTCCGGTTCTTGCAGAGCTGCTGGAGGGTACAGAGGTCAAGGTTCGCCAGGCGGCGATCAGCTCACTGGGCCTGATTCGCTCCGAGCATTCCCGCGAAGTCCTCGAGTCGCACCAGCTGAAGAAAGGGCTTGGTGAAAGAGAAACGTTCCTGGTGAAGGAGGCGCTTGAGCGTCTGCTGGGAAAAGAGCCTGCCCGGCTGAGATGAGGCCTTTCTGCTGTCGGTCCCTGCTCAAGGCGTGAGTTGGTCGATGGCTTTCTCCAGCCCCGCCTGTTCGTCCTGGGGTTCGATGGGCACTTTCTCCCAGGTCAGATCGTTGAAAGCTACCCAGCGGCTGCCTGAGGGCCAATGGCGCTGCACCAGGCAGTAACCCTTGTAGCGCGGGTGGTGGTCTGGAAATGCGAACTCGTGCGCGGGGTCGAAGCTCCTCTGGTAGATCGCCAGCCAGCGCAGGATGTCCTTCTGCGCCTCTGCCCCTTCATGGTAGTAGCTGATTACGTTGCGTTCGCTCCAGGAAGGATCCTCCCTCTCGGCGATTTCCTGTACCGCCTGCCAGAGTTCCCCGATATGGCGCGGCAGGGAGATCCCTTCACCGCCCTCACCCGGGTCGTCTCCCTGTTTTTTGAGCCATTTGAATATCATAGGAAAAATCTACTTACCGGGTTGTGATTACTGGCACTGCAATCCGTCTGCGGTGGGGTCCTGGCCCGGCTCCGGATACGGTGCGGCGGGGGCGACACCTCCCCTGAAGAGGAAATTGAGGATCACGATCACATCGGTCAGCGTGATGCGGCCATCATCGTCGAGGTCACTACCGTCGGGGCAATCAGGAATGTCCGCGCCCTGGAAAAGAACGTTGAGCAGGTGGATGGCGTCGGTGAGGTTGACTCCGCCGCTGGAGTCGGAATCTCCCCGGAGGAAGGGGGCCGGCAGGGTATCTGTTGCCTTCAACCTGAGAATTTCGGAGAAGGAACCGCTGCCGATGGCAATCAGTTCCCGGTTGTTGAACTCGATATCACGGACCTCGTTTCCAAGGCCGGTCAACGGCAGCTCGAACCCGGTCAGGACTCCCTCGAAATCCATCTCGAGAACCTTGGTGATTCCGTGGTCGCCGTAACCTGCGGTGGTCAGCAGGAGTGTCCGGTTTTCAGGATCAATACTCAGGCCCAGGTTGAAAATGAAATTCTGGTAAGGCGGAGCCGGGTGCGGGAAGCGGTTGAGTTCGTTGCCCTCGGGGTCTATCTGCAGGAAGGTCCGGCTGTTGCGCTCGAGGTAGAAAAAGGTGTCACTGAAGGGGTCCCAGCTCAGGCCCGCCGGGTAGGTGATGAAACCGTTGCGCGGCAGCGGGGGAATGATTTCCACGTAATCGAAAGGTTGTCCCGAGAGGGTTTCGCTGACGAGGAAGAAACGCTGCTTGTCGACATCTCCGAGGGGGACCGGCTGCAGCCAGGAGATGTAATAGAGCAGGCGCTCCCGTCTCGAGGTGGCGCGCATGGCGATCGTTGCGATCTGGCGGTTTTCTTCAACCACGGAAACTCTCTCATCGAGAAACCGGAAACCCTGGTCGAAGTGGTAGACATTGCGCTCTTCTCCATACCAGTTGACGCATACGTAATAGGATCCGTCGAAGGGGTCCCGGGTAAATTGCTGGGGAGACCGGGCCGGCCAGCAGATGGAACGCTGCAGGACGGCGCCCAGGCCCGTGCGGACAGAGGCATGAATCGTTTCGCCAGGATTTTCGCCCAGGACTCCGCGCACCCCGTACTCATGCAGGCCGGGCGGGACAACCTCATCGAGGTAGCCCGTGGCGTTTCCATCCAGTGTCGCGATCTGTTCGCAGTCACGGAAGATCTCGATGGTGTCGTAAGGACCGTTGTTGACGAAGTGGAGGACGACCCGGTCCTCTACGGCCGGCTGGTAGCATTCGAGGTAACCCGGGGCCGGCGTAGCCGGTGGGTTGTGGAGAATCTCCGTCAGCAGGGCGTTGCGCTGGCCGAGACCGAGAACGAAGAAGCGGGACTGCCCATCGATTTGAACATTCTCGAGCGCGACACTGCCCGCGCGGCTCGCTTCGCGTACCGCAGTGGTGGGGATCTGTGATCCGGGGACAATTTCTCCACTTTCCACATCGACAAGGACGATCCATTTCTGGCGGAAATCCCGGTAGGTGCCGCCGCTGAGCCAGAGCAGATCGTCGCGGCCGGGGACCCGTGAGATGCCGCCGGAATAGGTATTGAACACATCCTCGAGTGGCGGTTGCTGGATCCGGGTATAGGGATTGGAGAACTGTTTCAGGATCCGGCCGCTGAGATCAACCTGGTAGACGATATCTTCAACGACCTCGGTGAGCCAGAGCGCTCCCTGCCCGGCATCTGCTCCCGGATCGAATACCATCCCCATCACCACCCCGAGGTCCTCTTCCGATTCGGGATCTTCGGGGTCAAAATCTTCATTGAGGTTGGGCAGATCTACCTCGAAGACCTCGAGGGCCACGCCCGAGAGGTCGACAAGAGCGATGATATGGCGGGTGGAATTGTAGACAAAGAAGGTGTCGGGCTGCGGGCCTCGTGCAATGCCCGAGATGAACTCCTCCTCCGGCGCGAAGGTGTCATCGAGGGGGATGGTCTCGGTCGGTTCGCCGGCAAGGTCGCTTTCGAATACGATGAGGGTTCGCTCGACGCCATCGGTTACGACAAGCCTCCCGCTGCCATCGAAGGCGAGGTCGATGGGCAGCCGCCCACCTGTTTCGAGAGCCTGCAGGATCTGTCCGGGTCCCGTGAGAACGGTGCAGGGGCCGAGTACACTTTCGCTCCCGTTTTTTGTTGCCCGCACGCTCAGCCGGTAGAGCCCGGGAGGATCCAGCTCAGCTTCCCAGCTCACGGCATCTCCGGGGAGGGTCGCGTGAATTCGGCAGCCCTCGATAATCTCTATCCGGTCGTAGATATCATTCGATGACCAGCTCAGCACTGCCGCGGGTCCTGCAGTTTCACAATGCAGCGCGAAAATTTCGCGCTCGTCGGGTTCTCCCGCCTCCAGTACGGCCAGGCGGGCATTGGATTCAACAACGCAGATGAACGAATCGAGCCGGCCTGCATTGACGGCTGGTTCGAAGGGATGGCGAATGATTCCGCTGACGGTTCCTCCTGCTGCATCGAGCGAGAAGGAAACCCCGGTATAGGAACCATCTGCAGCGAGCTTGAACAGGCGATTTTCCTGGTTGCGGATTCCGGTCAGCCAGAGCCCGCTGAGCTCTCCATCTTCTGAGTGGATCAGGTCGATCCCGGCGGCCTGGGTATGCTGGCCCCTGCCCGGGAACCCGTCCGGGTCTTCCGGATGCACGAAACTTCGCAGCAATTCTCCGGTGAGGCTCAGCTCGTAGACCAGGGTGCCCATGATCTCGACGAGATAGATGGAGCCTGCTCCATCGTCTCCGGACGGGTCAAATGCCAGCCCGCGCACGGTTCTTTCTGCGGTCCGTGGATTTTCGAGAAACGGCACCTCGAATACGCGTCCGGTGGCGATTCCCTGCTTGTTGATTTCGACGACCTCCCCGCTGCTCGCGTTGGTGACCAGCAGGGTGTCATCGATCGAGTTGTAGGTGACCCCCGTGGTGAATTCGAACACATCGAAGGGGGAGGGGATGGTGTCGAGTATTTCCTCGAGGTTGGTGCTGTATTTGTAAATCCGGTTGTTGAGAAATGCGGTGATCCAGAAGCAGTCCTCGGATTCATCGTAGGTGATGTCCTGCGGGGCGATGGTAGCAAAGGTGACGAAATCGGCGGCCAGGTCGCCGGGTTCTGCTGCGAGCTTCCCCGTGGGCAGGAGAGCCAGCAGAATAAATATCTTGAGAGAAGGCTGGAAAGCTCCACTAACCATTTGGAGGATCTCTGTCAGGATTATCCGGAATAAACCGGGAAATAACGGAAATTGGCCGCAGGATGAATTTTAAGGCTCCATCGCGCCTTAGGCAAGGTGAGGTCATCTCAGGAGCCTCGCTTCCCCGGGGAACAATCTGTACAATCTGTACAATCTGTGCGTCCTGTTTTCCCCGCAAACAAGCAGAACCGGGAGACCCGCGGAATATTCCTATGGGCAATACCTTCGGAAAGATCTTTCAGATTTCGACTTGGGGAGAATCCCACGGTCCTGCCGTTGGGGTCAGCATCGATGGCTGTCCTGCCGGGATTGCCATCAATCCGGATGAGATCCAGATCGAGCTCGACCGCCGGCGCCCCGGGCAGAGTGAGATCACCACGCCCCGGTCCGAGGAGGACCGTGTCGAGGTGCTTTCAGGCGTTTTCGAGGGGCTCTCGACGGGCGCGCCGATTCTTCTCATGGTGCGCAACAAGGATGCCAGGCCGGAGGCCTACGACCATCTCAAGGACGTTTACCGCCCATCGCACGCTGATTACACCTACCAGGCGAAGTACGGCCACCGCGATCATCGCGGCGGCGGACGCTCGAGCGCCCGGGAAACGATCGGCCGGGTCGCGGCGGGCGCCATAGCGCGGCGGATCCTTGCCGATGCGGCCGACGTGGAAATTATCGCCTATGTCAGGCGGATCCATGATATCGAGGCGGTGATTGAGCCTTCGTCGGTTACCCGTGATGAGGTGGAGAGCAACCCGGTGCGCTGCCCCGACCAGGAGGCCGCAGAGAAAATGGTCGAGCGGATCAAGGAGCTGCGCAAGGAGGGCGATTCAGCCGGCGGTATCGTCGAGCTGGTGGCGCGCGGCCTTCCTGTTGGGCTGGGAGAGCCGGTTTTTGACCGGCTCGAGGCGGATCTTGCCAAGGCGATGCTTTCCCTGCCGGCGACGAAGGGCTTCGAGGTCGGCTCCGGCTTCGCGGGCACCTTCCAGACCGGCTCTGCCCACAACGATGCGTTCTACCGCGATGGTGATGATATTCGTACGCGCAGCAATAATTCAGGGGGAGTGCAGGGGGGCATCTCCAATGGAGAAGACATTCTCTGTCGAATTGCTTTCAAGCCTACGGCGACGATCAATAAGGAGCAGGAGACGGT
>JAYGDV010000243.1:0-3278 GCA_046582735.1 Planctomycetota bacterium | reverse complement strand
GGTCGGGGCTTCGCTGTTGGTGGACGGCGCTTTAGCATCGTCGGAAGAACCTCCGCAGCCGAAGCAGAGAGCCGCTACCAGGATGAGGAGGGTGTGTTTTCTGAAGTGCGCCATGTTTCGGTTCTCCCTTGGTTGGACCGGCGCCCTGGGCGCCTCAGAACAGGTAATCGTCGAGTCGATGCCGCAAATCCAGAACTCATCGCACCCTCGGACCGGCCAGACAAGATACACCGAAACAGGCAACTGGCGGGCAACAGTTTGTTGAAAAAAGGCGCCTGAGAGAACAGGATCTATCTGTAAACAGAATCTGCTTCGGAGATCTATCCCCATGTTGAATCGCTGCTGTTTCCTGTTGGCTCTGCTGGCGTGCCCCTGCGCGCTGAGTGAAGACTGGCCCCAGTTCGGAGGCCCCGGTGCGAAGGGCATCTCCCCTGAGAAGAGCATCCCTGTTTCCTGGAGCGGCAAGAAGAACGTCGCCTGGAAGTTCCGCCTGCCGGGTACCGGCTGGTCGTCGCCCGTGGTGGTGGACGGCAAGGTTTACCTGAGCGCTGCGGTGGTGGGAGCGAAAAGCTCAAAGGACAACCCCTCGCTGGTGGCGCTCTCGGTTGATGGCAAGAGCGGCAAGCTCATCTGGCAGACGGAATTGTTCGCTAAGGCAAGGTCGTCGAGACGCCACCAGAAAAACAGCCACGCCAGCCCGACGCCGCTGGTCGATGACGGAAAGCTCTATGTCCACTTCGGAACCAACGGCACGGCCTGCCTCGACCTTGCCGGCAAGATCCTCTGGAAGAATGAAAAGCTCATCTACAATCCCGTCCACGGCGGCGGCAGCTCGCCGGTGCGGGCAGGGGAGGTGATCGTCTTCAGCTGCGATGGCGCGGCTGATCCCTTCGTCGTCGGTCTCGACCGAAAGAGCGGCAGGATCCGCTGGAAGACCAACCGCCCGAAGAGCTCGGGGAAGCTCTTCGCCTTCGCCACGGCGCTGGCGCTCGAGCTCGATGGGAAGACCCAGGTTATCCTTCCCGGCGCCAATTGGATCGCGAGTTATGATCCCGGCAACGGAAGAGAGATCTGGAGAGCCTGGCACGGCGGCTACTCGGTGGTGCCGCGTCCGCTCTACGGCCACGGGCTGGTTTATTTCTCCAGCAGCTTCGACCAGCCGAAGCTCTTCGCGATCCGCCCCGATGGCAAGGGCGAGGTGACGAAGAGCCATATCGCCTGGCAGAGCAGCAAGTCAGCGCCGCATTCGCCAACCCCGGTTCTCCTCGGCGAGGAGCTCTATTGTGTCAGCGACCGGGGAATCGCCTCCTGCATCGAGGCCCGCACCGGCAAGCTTCACTGGCGTGAGCGCGTCGGCGGGGGCTACTCGGCCTCTGTTCTCTCCGCCGGTGGGAAAATCTATTTTCAGAACGAAAAGGGCGAGGCGGTGGTGATCGAGGCGGGGAAGAAATTCAAGGTGCTGTCGCGAAACAAACTCGGTGAGCGGACCCTGGCGAGCTACGCCATCAGCTCCGGGGCGATCTATATCCGCGGCTCTGACCATCTCTTCAAGATCCAGTCGTCCTCGAACTGACCCTCGCCTCGCGAGAACCAGCCAGGAAGGAAATGAACCGTGATTCGCAAGGAAGTCATTTTTGCACTCAGTATGCTGCTCTGCGCTCCCGTGGCGGGGCAGAAGAAGGACGCTCCCGCCGCGCGGCCGCTGCCGCCTTACCGTGTCGAGGCCGAGGGGTTCAAGTCGGCTGAGCGTGACATCAAGGCGATCTGTGATTCCGTTGCCGGTGAGCTCTGGCGCCACCTCAAGACCTCCAAGCTCGAGCCTTTCGTCGTCAAGCGCGGACACAATGGCCCATTCTTCAGCTTTGTGAAGAATTCCCGGGGAGAGCTGGAGATCCTGCTCGATACAGGGGAGACCTACTGGGCCCAGTATGCCTACCAGTTTTCGCATGAGTTTCTTCACCTGCTCTGCGGCAGCCGCGAGCGAGGCCCCCAGAACCTCTGGTTCGAGGAAACACTTGGAGAGACAGCCTCTCTCTTCTGCATGCGGGCGATGGCGAGGAGCTGGAAGACGAAGCCGCCCTATCGGCATTGGGCGGATTACCGCGACCATCTCAGGCAGTACGCCGACAATGTCATCCTGAGGCGGGGCCGGGTTTCGGAGATTCACAAGGATGGCCTTGCGAGCTTCTACCGCAAGCACCGAAAAGAGCTGGAAAAGAACTGCTGTGACCGCGATCTGAACGGCGCGATGGCCCTTGTTCTCCTGCGCCTGTTCGAGGAAAAGCCCGAACGCTGGGATGCGGTTCGCTGGCTCAACAGCTCGCAGTCGCGCAAGGGAGAGACCTTTCAGCAATACCTGCGGAAATGGCGGGACGCTGTTCCCATGCGTCACAAGGCCTTTGTGGAAAAACTTGCAGGTCTCTACGGCGTGCCTGTTGGAAAATAGAGGGGCTGCATCGAGGGGCGGAGTGGAGAAAGAAATCCTCGCCTGTTGAGACTTCGCAAGTCACAATAAGCGCATCGAGAGACCAACAAATTCCAGGGAGATAACCATGAGAGCTATTGCCGTCCTGAGTGTCCTTTCTGTTTTCCTTCTCAGCGCCTGCACATGTGATGATTCCGCCGGTACCGATGGAGCAGGCTCTGCTACCACAGGTGGAGCAACAGCAGGAAACACGACCCTGATCAAATTGCAGGTAGAAGGCATGTCCTGCGATGTCATGTGTCCTCCGAATGTCACGGCGGACCTGAAGAAGGTCGAAGGCGTCAAGGAAGTGGAGGTCGACTTTAAGACCAAGACCGCCACGGTCACGACCATCGGGAAGGTAGACTCAGATGCCCTGGTCAAATCTCTGCGCTCGCAGTTCACCGCTTCAGTGAAGAACTGATTCCCTGCGCGTTTTGAATCACCAGGTGATCACAGGGCTGTCGGTATGCGTTGTCTTTCTTGCCGGGAGCCTCCGGCAGTCTGCGCTGGCGGAGGATGTTTCCCAGGTCCGGATTGAATCGGCGGGCCTGCGGGCGGTCGTTGCCGACAACGGTGCCTATGGAAAGGACCACCGCAAGGGCTACAGCGGGCTCTCGGAGCTTTACCACGGCTCCTCGAAGCGAACGCTCTTTGTTCCCGCCTATGCCGGGCTCAACTACGAGCACATCTTCAGCGGCGATGCCGCCAGCTACGGCTGGAATATCTTTGAGCCGCGTATTGCAGCGATCCGGCTGAAGCGGGTCGGAAAGAAGAAGGTCGAGCTCTTCCAGGAGCGCACAGCCAACTGGCC